>CAOJVB010000009.1 GCA_948444845.1 uncultured Clostridiaceae bacterium
ATTAATGAATAAATTATTTTCTCTTTATCTCTTAAATTTTTATCTGTTAAAATTTGATACTGAACCTGCCTATAATTACTTTGTTAGACCAGGATCTCTGGTTGGGACTGCAGATGACTCACAATTTGAGTTACTTGATGCAGTAGCTGATCTTGAAGATTTTGCAAAATCAAAAGACCTGTTTGAGCAAAATGAGCCAGAACTTGAGTATATGGTAATAAGCCATGTATTAATGGCCGCTATGAAGCGTGCGGCTGAAGGAAATGTCCTAAATAAAGCCTTAACATTAATACCAAACTTTGTATACAAAGCTCATCCAAACTGGTATAAAAATCCATACATTGAAATATATGCAGATGAGAATGAAAAGCAGTATCTTCATGCTGTTCAGGAAGGTGACGAAGCAGGCATGAGAGTATATGCTGAAAATCACTGGTAATTAACTTATAATAAAATAAAGAGCTATATTCAGTACGAATATGGCTCTTTACCTTATTATTTTTAATATTCTTCTTTTCTAAACATTTATCATCTCAAATAAATTCATAATATAACTTTTATTTCTTTTATAAAGTTTTTTTGCTTTTCTTTTATATTAATGTATTTTTATTTTGTATATAAAACGACTCTATATCCTAACCTTTCCAATGGTGTTACTCCTATTAGCCTTGGCGAATAAATTTCATAGTTTCCGTGGAGTATCAAAATAGCCCCCTACACTATAATATCCTCTACCTCTTACCCATCCATCTGTATATTCCATAATATTTCCTGCAAAATCATATATATTGTTAAATTTATTTTGTTCTGATGTTCCTGTTCCAATAATTATATTATTTTCCCATTTAAGCTTATTTTCTGCATATTGATATGTTTTTCCATAATCTTCTGAATATAAGCCTGTAAATCTATAACTATTATTACTAAAATTCCCATATTTTGAACTATCTTGTATGTCTAGTCCATTATTACTTAACCATTGCATTAAGTGTAGCCATTGTATTGGAGATGCTAAGTCACTTTCTATATTGTCATTTTCTTTATACATATTTTGTGCATTTGTTTTTGCATTTTTTAGACTTATAAAATTCCATGGCACTTGTCCTTTTTTACTAACTGGTATTCCTACAACATCATTTGTATCAGCTGAATATTCTTTTATAGAGCTTTGCATTTCATCTGTTATTCCTGCTTCATACCTTGCAATATAAAAACCTCCATACTTTTCGATTTGCTCGTTAAGTTTATTTTGATGTTCCTGTCTTTGCTCTTGCTCTTGTAATTCATCTATATTATTCTTTATATTTCTTAACAATTTTTCATTTTCTATTTCTATTTTTGGAACCCACACAAATTGATTACCTTTTTCATCTTCAATAACAAGTCCATTATTCCATCCTTTTGGAATACCATTTTCTATTTCCCATCTAGCGCTTTCAGTTTCAACTTTTTTAAACCCTTGTGGAACAATAGGGTTATTGTATCCATATGGCATTGTTTCTTCTATTACAGCAGACTCTTTCTTACTTTTTAAATTCATAATTATTGCTGTTGCTACTAGTATTACTATAATTATTGAAATTATAGTAATTATTAATATTTTCTTTTTCATTACATTTTCCTTTCACATACTTGTACAAGTATAATCTTAAAAATACTTTTCTAATATTTGTGATTGCTCTTTAGGTACTATAAGTTACTTCATCAGGATCTATTTTTGTATCTACTACTTCTATATTTAATAAATACCTTGCAAATTCTATATCTTCATAGCCTTCTGAATATGAAGTTAAAGTTATAATTCCTGCTGATATTCCAAAGTCTTCAGTTACAGTTATTCCATAATGTTCGCTTGGAATATCGTGATTTATTACTACTTCATAATATTCTCTAGGTATATAAGTAAATTCAGCGTTTGTTCCATCTACTCTAGTAGCATCTTTTGCTAGAACATATCCTATATTTTCTTTATATTTATATCCTAAATCATATATAATTGGTTCTCCATTTATAGTATATAGTACAATTATTATTTCGTCTGCAATTCTATTTTCTGCATTCATTTCAGTATTTTTTACAAATCTATCTAGAACATCTTTATTATATATTTTGTTCTGTACAGAATCATATACAAAATATCCTCTTTCTGCTGCTTGTATCGGTGTAATGTCTCTAGGTATAGAATCTAGGGTTGTTTTATAATGTTCTTTAATATCTGTTAATTGCTTGTATGCAGCATATTGTTTTTGCTTTTTATATATCCAACATATAGATATAATAATTAAAATTAGCATAATTGCTATAATAAATACTATTACTCTTTTATTTTTCATATAATTTTCTCCTTAATTTAGTATTTTATTTATATTATCATAAAAGCAGATAATTATCAACTAACTATCTGCTCTATAACATGTAAGTTATCTCTCTAACTATAATTTTAAGTACATGTATTTATAAAAAGAAAAAGGAAACAATTTTAATATCAAATTGTTCCCACCTTCTTTAATTCGCTTTCCTTAAATCTTGTATCAATCGGCGTAAGAGATAATTTTTTAGTTGTCTGTCAATTTCTGCTCTGTTAAACTGCAACAAATGCAATATATCTAACCTTCTAAGATTATTATCGCATTCATAAAACATTTTCATTAATAGGTCAGTTGAAGCTTTGCAACCAATATTTCGAAAAATTTGTGATGATAACCTTTTATCAAAAGCATACAACTTATCAAAAAGTCCTTGGCTCGTAACATTGTTGCTAGCAATACAACACAAAATATAATATCCTTCTACTATTCCAACATTATGATAAACATAATCAAATATCATTTCAAGTATTTTGTTAGAATTAGCAATTCTTGCAATCTCTTGTAACTCACCATTAGAATACATTTTCGGATTAAATACTTCTTCAATCATTTCCAAATCACAATCAACGCTACGAACAATTAAATATCTTAAGATTTTACTATCTTTAATTGTAATCAACTTTTTTGCAATTTCTCTGAAATTTTCTCCAGTCCAATGTTCTTGCTTTCTTATAGCTACCAAAAAACCTTGTGCAGTATTATCATTGTTGTCATATTTTTTCTCTAGATTCTGGCAATTAGCTTCTACACATCCGAAACGCCGTTTCTCATAATAATTAAAGCGTTCTATAATTTCACTTGTTAAAGATTCAATATTCATTAAAATCCCTCCTAAATCACATTCAAACTTTTTTGTTACCATAACATTGTATCACATTTTACTATACTTTGCAACTAATAAATCGTCCCTACATTAGAAACGAAAAAACAGCTCTTATTGAACTGTTTTTTCGCTTTTACATTTGGGTTCTAAGTCTAGGCATCCCTATGACAACTTAATACCAAAAGGACCGAATCCGTTTTTCCATAATGTATAACCTTTGGCATCCTCATCTTCAACTGCATAAAACAGAGTCGCATCAGGTTTAACCAAACTTGCATTGTTGGTTTCTATATTGATCTTAACCTTTTCCTCTGTTTGATGTAATGCTACTACGAAGTATGTCAAGTTTTCTTCAGTAGATTGTTTTTTCTCTAAAATCTCCCGAATTGCTACTTCTTCTCCTCTCATGAAATCAAAATAAGTGAATTTTTTCATTCTAGTTGCCTCCTAAAATTTATTATAAATATATTATATCACATATTTTATGTTTATTAAATGTAAATTTATTCCAAAGACTACAACTTTTTAAATCTAAACAATACTGCGACAGCAGTTTAGTGTAATTACTATTTATCTTTCACTATAATATCATATAAGCTAATAATTCTCTTTCTGAATATGCCATAAAACCACCTCTAATATTAGTATATTAAAGATGGTTTGTTTTTGATACCAAACTTAATTTTCTACATTATTTATATACTCTTCAAACTTTTCTTCCAATAATATAAAATCACAACATCTTTCTAAAATTCTATCATTCAAGTGTCCTTTTCTAAACATATTTTGAAAGTAATTTATTTTTTTGAATAATTCTGCTTTATGGTTATTTAAAAATGTTAATTGTTCTTCTAACATCTTTTTATATTTAGCATCTTTTACCGTTGGTAATACTTCTGTTAGTTCTTCTATTGGTGTTGGTATCATATTATTTATATTTACAACTCCTAATTCTCCATTTTTTATTTTATATATATCTATTGCCTTTGGGTTAATATTTATATGCTTTTTCTTTGGAGATGCTAATGGTGCAAAATAGTTATGATTATTATATGTATATACAATTCCAATGTATGGCCTTGTCGTGTTTTTGTTATATGCAACATTTTTATCAAATTGTCTTAAATAATTTATATATTTTTCATGTATATAATAAATTTTTAAATTTCTCATTTATCCCTCCTATATAGATATATGGTAATCTTGTACAGATTACCATATACTACTTTTTTTAATTCCTACTTTGGCAAGGATATTCCTACTTTTTTAAGTTCCTACTTTGGCAAGGATATTCCTACTTTTTTAAGTCCCTACTTTAGCAAGGGTATTCTTTCTTTTTATAGATGATATTTTACTATCATCTATATATATTATATTCAAAAAGTGTTATGAAATCAAGCTTTTTTTGAAACTATTTAAATGAATTTAATTCTTATTTATAAAATTATTTCTTCTAAGTCATTTGGAACATAAACATTACCTTTAAAATTCTCTTTAGCTTCTTTTATATATTCTTCTTTTCTGCGCATACCTAAATTTTCTTGTGTATGCCATAATACTAAGTTTTTTGCTCCAATGTTTTGAGCTTTTATACTTGCTGATTTTACTGTATCGTGATTCTTCTCTCTTGGTTTGTATTTTTCTGATTCAGTTTCTAAACAAAATGATTCATGTAATAGGTAATCTATATTTCTTACGTCATCATATAGCCTTTCATCTAATGGCTCATCTCCCATAAATGCAAGTGTTTTACCATTGTTTAATGTTGTTTTAAAGCCATATTGTTTATCACTTTTTGATATTATATCCAAAAACTCTAAATCATAATTTAACACTTTAACTATTTCATGATTATTTACAATGTTAATGAAAATTCTTTTATCTATATATTGTTGTTGGCTTTTCCTTATTAAAGTATGAATTTGCTCTCTTATAATTTTAGCAACTTCATCGTGGCAATATATATTTAAAACTCCTTCATATGTTCCTTTTTGCATTGCAAGGTCTACAAACCTATATATCCATAATAGACCATATAAATGATCAATATGTTTATGTGATATAAATATATTATGAATTTTAGATAAGCTTATATTAGCTCTGTTAAATTGTTTTAAAATTCCATTGCCTCCACCTGTATCTACTAACAAATATTCTCCATTATTATCTTCTAATAAGAAGCATGTATTAAAGTTTTCTATAACACTTGCTGTACCTGTTCCTAAAACTATAATTTTTTCCATCTTATTTTTTTCTCCTTTATATTTTTATTAAAATAATACTAATTATTATTAAAAGTGCTGATATTATTTTTCTTAACAAATTATCTCTTTCATTTAAAAATAAATATCCTACAATTACATTTAGTATTACTGTTAATGCGCATAGTGGCGCTATTACTGTTACATTTCCTAATTGATATGCTCTTAATTGTACAACTATCATTATTCCCCATGATAGTGCTGTTATTAATATTGCCTTTTTATTTCCATTTACTAATTCATTTTTTATTTCTGATGGTTTAATTCTTTCAACAATCATTATTAGTAGTGCTGGTATGATTAGTGTTAATGCTACATAGAATGGTAAGTTGAAATTGTCTGATATATTTACATCTAAAAATAGTGCAACTGTGAATGCTATATTTGATAATATACCTAATATATTCTTATAATTTTGATAGCCTACCCCTGTTAGAAAGTCTGGCGTGCATACTGTTAAATCTCTTTTTCATAATCTAATTAATATGTTTTTATAAAATTTTATTCAAATAATATTTTTTAACTTTTCATTTTCTTTTCTATAAATATTTTCTCTAACCCATTTCTCATCAGTTACTTTTTCTACGTCTTCTATATTAACCCATTTAACACCACTGTTTTCATCTTCTTTTATTTTTAGGATTTCTTCTTCATCTACTTCTAAAAGATAAGTTACATTTAAGTGTACATGTGAAGATACGTATTTTCCTCTTTTTACGTGTCCATCTACACATATTATTTCTAGTGAAAAAATGTCATTATTTAGTACTCTTACATTTTTTACACCTGTTTCTTCCTTTAACTCTCGAATTGCTACATTTAATAAATTTTCTTCTCCATCTGCATGACCACCTGTCCATGCCCATGATTTGTATATGTTATGGTATATCATTAATACTTTTGTTCTTTGCTTATTTACTGCCCATGATGATGCTGTAAAATGTCCAAATTCATTGTTTCTTGTTAGTACATCGTCAAATGTATTTATGTATTTTAGCATTATTTCTTTATCTTTTTCTTCTTGTTCATTGTATGGTTTATAATTTTCTATTTGTTCTTTTAAATTCATTTTATACCTCACTTTAATTCATTTTACTTATTACATTTTTTACTCTTTCTATAAATTCTTCTTTATTAGATAATGCTTGTCTTAATTTTTGAAGAGCCTCATCGAATTCTTTGTCTTCTAAATATATTTTTGCATATCCATCATATCCATATTTTTCTGTTAAATATTTATATACTCTATCTATCTGTTCTTCTTCTGATAAACCTACATAATTTTTCTTTGTATAAGAATATGACCTTTTTATTGTATTATCTACATCTATAATTGTTCTATCTGCTGTACTTACAATTTTTCCATATATAGTTCTAGGTTCATGCGTGTTAGATGCTCTATGGTCTTCTATTGCCTGTTTTATAGTAATTCTTTGTTTTTCTGTAAAATATGCTTTTATATTTTGGTCTTCCATAAATATTTGTGCTGATATTATTTCGTGTGTTTTTCTATCTATATAGTGGCCTATATCATGGTATGCTGCTATTGTATATACCATATTTATATCTACATTATAACTTTTAGCTAATTCTAAACTTTTTCTTATTACAGTTTTTATATGTTTTATTCCATGACCTTCTTCGTTTCTGTTATATAGTGGAAATATTTCGTTTTCTATGTATCTTATTAATTCGTTGTTCATTGGCACATCTCCTTCTTCGTAATTCCATATACTTAGGTGACCTTTTGCTTTAATTGGTTGCTTTAAGGGTTGTATATTTTCTAATATCCACGCATATCTACCTTCTTTATATTCTCCACAAATATATTCTTGATAGTTTTTAGTTTTCATTTCTTCTACATATTCTTTTGTCATATAAATACAATCTACTAAATTACATTTGCAAATTATATTTCCAAAATTTAGCGGAATATTTTCTACTAAACTCATAAATTCTATATTTTCTTTCCAACTTTTTGGTATTTTAGTTAGGCTTGCATGTATATAGAGTTCTCCTCTATATGATGTTTTCCAACTTCTAGTCTCTACTTTCTTCTTTTTCTCTTTTATTAAAGTTGCACATGGCTCTGTTAAACTTAGTACTTTCATAACTAACTCCTGTTTTAGTATTTATGTGCTTATTTTATCATAAGTTCATTGTGAATACAATAAAAAGAAGAAAATCGTGTTTCAGACTTTCTTCCTCTTATTAATAATTTCATAACATAATTGTTATGGACACTAATGTATTAATAGTATATGAAAAAATAAAATTTATATACTATTAAAAAACGATAGCCTTTTGCGACTATCGGATTATAATGATTACGTTTCTTTTGAAACGGACACTAATGTTTTACTAATTTAATTATAAACTATTAAATTAGTAAAAGTCAAGTAATTTTTTACTGATTTTATACTTTATTCAGCTTTATTAGTCTTTTAATGGTTTTAGTCTATATAAAATCTCTAATTGAGAATTAATTTTATTCCAATCCTTTTGGGAAATAACTATTAACCTTCCTTTTTTTCTAAATGGTTCTACTATTCTTAATTTACTTACTACTTTTAGTTGTTCAACTAAAGCTGTACAATCTATTTTTTCTAAATCAATGTGAAACCAGAATCCATCTTGTAATCTTTTAGTCGTCAGTGGAATAATTGTAACTGTTGGTGAATTTTTAGATGTTTTTAGAATAAGAACTGGTCTAAGTTTATTTTGTTCACTTCCAATATTTATTCCTAAATTACACCAATAAATAAAATTATTATATATTGGAAATTCAGGCATTTTGCCATTATATCTTAAATTTGCTTTTTCGTTTGTCCATTTTGAAAATTCAATAGTATCAGTATTATTTATAATTTGTAATAAATTTTCAGTTTCTTTAATGTTTTTTCGTATTTCTTCATTCATATACTCATCACCTCATACTACTGAGTATATCACATTTCATGTCACAAGTAAACAAAGGTTTGTATTTTTTTAAAATTTTCTATTGACATTTTAATATATATGATGTATAATGCTATCAACTGATGGAGAACGCTCCATTTGTTATACTTACACAGCTATTCCGTGTAAGAAAGTTTCTTTAGAGACAAGCTCTAAAGAGCAAGGTCAGGTTTGAAATGAACGTGTGGTTCTTTTCGTCTAAACCTGACCTTTTATTTTTATTTAATATTCTTTCAAATCATAATGAAGTAATGTATCTCCATCATATACATACTTAATCGTAAAGAAAGGATTATTCTCTTTTATTTTTTCTATAAATATTTTGTCGCCTTCCCATAAGTTTAAGCTTGTTACTTTATCTTTTTCTACCCATTGCAAGTCCCCCTCATTACATTCTATTAGGTTCCCTGTAAAGTCGTCTGATGTAAATATATAGATATATTCGGTTTCGCAAATTGTATTTATAAATGTTAGCATGCCTCTTAGCTTTACCGAATTTAGTATAAGCCCTGTTTCTTCTTTTACTTCTCTTATAATGCAGTCTTCTGGGCTTTCTTTATCTTCAAATTTTCCACCTATACCTAGCCATTTTTCTTTGTTTATGTCATTTTGTTTTTTTGTTCTGTGCAACATTAGGTATTTTCCTTCTTTTTCGATATAGCAGACTGTTGAAAGTATCATATTTTATTTCTCCTTTCGCTCTTAATATTTATTAATTTGCTATCTATAAAATATTACTTTCTAAAAGATATCATATTTAACATAATTAGTCAATCTTTTTTTGTTTCTTTCTCATATATATAACTCCTACAATTATGATACCATCTAATATAATTATAGCTATAATCCATATGATATTGCTATTTTTATTTTGCTTTATTTCATCTACATTACTATTATTGTTTTGTTCTTCTAAAATAGCAGATAATCTTTCAGCACTACTTTCTCTTTCTTGCTCATATTGTAATTCTTCTTGCTCGTTTCTTCTGTGCACTATTAGTTCATATTTTTTGTTTGTTATTCCATCTTCTGCTACTACATTTATTTGGATAGTATTATTTCCAACTTTCATTTCATTATTTCCTACAATTGATATGGTTGCTTTCTGGCTTTGTGGTATTGCTAGAATTTCTATTTTTTCTGTTTGGTTTGATATTTCTACCTTATAATTTGTTATATTATAGTCAAATTCTGGATATAGAAAACCTTCTCTTACTGCTAGAGTTTCTAAGTTTGCGTTTGCTAGTTCTATATTTGTTGTTTTTGTTACATATATTTTATATGTTTCTTCTTTTGTTTTATCTTCTGATATAATGTGTATTTCGATTACGTTCTTTCCTATTTTTAAATTTCTATTTCCTGTTACTGTAACTGTAGCATTTGGATTTTCTGGAATTGCTGTTACTTCTAAGCTTTCTAGAGTAGCATCTGTTACAAAATAGTATTCTTTTACATCTTTTTGAAACTCTGGGCTAATTCCTTCGTGGTCTAATCTTAGTATACTTAAATGTGCTGAATTGCTTGCTCCGAGTTTGTTCTATATTTTCTGTTATTTGGTTTATATTACTTTCATCTTCTTTAACTTTTAGTTCTATATTACTATTATCTATTTCTACTTTTTCACCTTGCTCATTATAGAATTCTCCAAAGACGGCAATATTAGTGTTTTCTTCTTGTAAAACTTTAAATTGGAATCCTTCAAATTCTATTCCTGACTGATTTTTTCCTGTGCTACTTACCCAAGTATAAATTATTCTATTGTTAGAATAATTTGAATTTTCAGGGCCTTTTATATATTCTAATTTTGATGAATCAAAGTATATTTCAAGTGTGCAAGCTGCAATTGGTGTATCAGATATTTGCACTTTTATATTAATTTCTTCGTCTTTTTTTATTGTTTCCTTGTCGGAAATTATATGCATTTGAGTTTGGGCAAAAGAGATTGTGTTTATTAGTATTATTAAAATAAATAGTATTATTATATTTCTAATCTTTTTCATATTTTTCCTCTTTCTTTTTTAGTAAGGCGGTGAAGTGGGGTAGACACAAGGCCTCCTCCTACATCTACAATTATTCACCTTTCAATATCCATTATTCATTATTTATTTTTCTAATCGAATAGTAGTATCTATAACATATAGAGTAGCGCGAGGGGTGTTTGATTTATTTTTTTAAAATTGCATTTTCCGCCCAAGGCAGCTGGGACCGCTTACTCTAAGTTAAATATGCAGTGAAACGGAATATTTTACTTAGAGTTGAGTTAAGAGGCTAGGAAACCAATTTTAAAAAAATAAATTAAACACCGTGGGAGCGGATAATTTAACACGTTTATATTTTAAATTTATGCTATTGGCTTCCGCATTGGGGACAGTTCCTAATCTAGCTAGATTATTTTTGTTTTTTGTCTTGAGGTTCTTTTCTATCTTGTTTCCGATTACGAACCGTCCCCAAAGCTATTTTTCTATCTTGTTTCCGATTACGAACTGTCCTCAAAGCTACTTTTCCCAATGCTACCTTTGTTCTATCAATTTTAAGGTTAGTATATGTCTTTGTATAATTAATAAATCTAGTGAAGTAGGATTTTGTCCGTTTTTGTTTATATTTCCGGGCTTTTAGAAATGCTCCATTTAGTCTTTCTATTTCTAGTATATGCCTCTGAAGTACTAATAAGTCTAAACTATTTATTTTTCCATCTCCATTTACGTCTCCATAAATTATTATATAATATTCCATTTTTATAACATCGTTTTCATCTACTAGCCTAATTTTACTTCCAGTTCCAACCATTTGCTCATCTGTTAGTTCATTTCCTTTATAATCATATATTTCAATATTATATGAAGTTTGTATTTTTTCTTTTATATTCTTTACATTTAGATTTTCGATATCCCAGCCTGTTATTTCGTTTTGCACTACCTTTAAGCTTTCATCAAAAACAATCTCATCTTCCCCTAGTTTTTGTACTACTGTTACATCTATTTCGCTTTTGAAGCCACCTTCCTCAGTTGTTACATTTATTTTAGTTTTTCCCTCTTTAGCAGCTAATATATTACCACTGTTATCTACTATAGCAATTTGTTCATTTTCTGACGAATATATTACCTTCTTATTATCAGCATCTGCTGGAAGTATAATAGGTGTTACAACAAATTGATCACCTTCTTGCATAACTAAACTTTGGCTTGTTAGCTCTATTCCTGTTACAGGTGTATATACTTTAATTTGAATTTCACCCTTTACATCATTTTCTTTCGCCTTTACTGTAATAGTTGTAGTTCCAGACTTTTGAGCTATTATATTTCCTGCACTATCTATTGTTGCCACATTAGGATTGCTTGAAATATATTCTACTTCATGGTCTTTTGCCTCATCTGGTAATATTTCTACTTTTAATTTTATACTTTCACCTTTTTTCAGCTCAGTTTTATCGCTAGAGACATTTATTTTTTCTATTTGTATAGTTGGCACTTCTTTTAAATAATTTTGAAATACATACCCCATCATTCCGATTTGGAAGAACTACTCTATCCCATAATTCTCCGAGATTGCCTTCCTTTTGCAATTCTTGTCATTACCACATTTCTATCAACTTTTGTTAATAGTTCATAAGAAGTTGATGGACCTGAACGTACATTTAAGGTATTAGTTACATCTGCATATACTTTTGTATTATCAGTAGTGTAATCAGTTTCTAGAATATTTGGATTTTGTGTAGACATTTCTGGCATATCATTATAAACAGGTATAATAAAAGTCATACTATTTCCTAATATTCCTGTATTATTGTATCCATTATAAATAGACCTAGATTCACTATATGGAGCTAGTACATTTGTCATATATTGATGCCAAAATAGTTCCCCTCCTGTATTAGAGGTCACATGGAACTTTTGTAAATACAAGGTATCTTGTCCTACATTAATATAACTAGAACCTATAAAGATTCCACCTCCAGTAATAGCTTTTTCCTTGTTGTCCCATGGAATTAAATATTTAGCTTTAGTGGCTTCACTTGCACCTTTTCCATCTCGTGCATACCTAAGTCCATTTTTTATAGCTCCCATTGGCTCTGCTGAGCTTGTTGCTCCTATATTGTAAAAGTTATATAGACCTTCAAAACCTTCTACTCTTCCACTAATTGAACTGTGTGATAAGAATGGTCCTACCTCTTGCTTTATTCTTGAGGCTAAATGATATGTGCTTACTGCTGATGTTCTTCCAGCTGACAAAATAAGGTCTGAATATTTGCTATTCATAGTTATTATATTTCCCGAACTTGTGACATAATCTACTATTCTATTATGAAATTCTGTTCCATATAATATTTTTTCAATTCCATCTATATTGTTTGTTTTTTCATCATAAGAAAGTGCCTCAAACTGAAAAATTCGAACTTCATTTAGAAAATTTCTAGGATCCATTGTATATTCTAAAGCTCTTCTTGAACTATCCACCCAACCACTATCAACTTCAACATTGTACTCTCCAGGATTAGTATTTTTCCATCTATCTGAATATGATATAGGTACTAGGTTCTTACCAAATACATTTTCACTATCTATAGCATAATTCCAGTCTAAGTTTGTATACAGTGAAATAAACCTCCAATTAGGATGATTTTTTTGTAGTTCTTGTAAATATGGTTTGTAACTATTGGGGAAACTATCTATTCCATCTCGTTTATCTGCACTGTATGATATATTTATGAAAGCATTTAAGAATAAAATTCCTATTATTATAATTAAAATTTTTATATATTTCATATTACTTGCCTTTCTCAAAATTCCTTAAATTTACACTTATCACTATTTTCCATCTTCTTTTTTCACTTTCCATATTCTTCCCTTCAAACATAAAAATATGCTACAATAAATGAAATTTTATCACTATTTACATTTTTAAATTTCTTATCTTATTTCTATTTGCAAATAGATTAAGTTGTGATAATATTAAAGGACACAGTGATGAAATTGCATAGATATATTCCCTCAAACGTTGCCCCTACTTATTTGCAATTGCCTGTACAATAAGCCTACTCCTTGAATAATTAACACATGTAATTAAAGTAACTATTTTATTTCCATTAGTTTCTTGACCTATTGGGGCTGTATTTTGAGGTTTTACCCTATATATATCATAAATACTATAAGTAATTTTTCCATTTTTGTTATCAGTTAAAAAAAGTTCATCCCCTTTTTCTAAATTAATTAAATGGTTAAACATATTTTCTTCATTATAATTATGACCAGCAATACAAAAGTTTCCTACTTCATTAGGTTCGGGTCCGAAAAATTTTGAACTACATACTTTCATTCCATCAGCAGTATAATCTTTAAGCACATTAGTTTCTAAATTTATTTTTGGAATTTCTAATTTAGCTATAACTTCATAATCCATATATGTTTCAGGAACAGTTTCTATTTCTACTGGAATAACTTGGGTTATTGGTAGTTCTTCTACTACTCTTTCTACAATTATATTATTTTCTTCTACTAATTCCACTTTATTTTCCTTATAAATTCCAATCCCTACATAAAAAGCAATACAAAAAAGAATTCCTAAAATAGCAATTCTAATCTTCGCTTTTATACTATCTTTTTTCTTTTCCCTTCTCAATTTTCTCTTTCCCATTTTTCCCTCCTATCAGATGTCAGAAGTCAGACGTCGGATGTCGGATTTAGAATAATCAAAATAATCAATTCTAAATATTTTTTCTAATTTATTGTTATTTTGATGGAGTAATTCGTATTGCTCATAGGTATTCCTTACCGATTAATGCCTTCAAACCTAATGTTTGTACCTTTCACTATTAATTAAAAAGAATGCTAAACTATCCTATGTAGAGTAGTCCAAAGTAAGTATGACTAATAAATTTATTAGCCATACTTACTTTGGACGGGTCATTTTTTAGCAAGCTATTGGAGCCTATGGGTCGCCCATGGATCTAAACCCTTGTTATTTTTTCTTTCTTAATGATATATAAGCTATGGTTAATATTGCTACTATTGGTAATATGCTTAAATATATTGTATTACCTGTTTTTGGTAGTGTACTTGGAGTTGTTTGTTGTGGTTTATTATCTGCCACTGGTGGTACTTGTTCTTCAGCTGGTGGTACAATTTCAGCTGTTTTTTCTTTTACTGCAATTGTAAATGTTTTACTTGCAATTATGCTATCGCTATTATCTCTATCAATTAGTTTTAATGTAATAGAATAATCGCCATAACCACTAAATACACCTCTTGTAGCTAGCTTTTTAACTACATCTTTTCCTCCTATGCTATCTCCATCAGCGCTTCCCCAACCACTTTGAATTATATCATGCTCTAAACTTTGGCTATCTGTCGCAAGAAGTTTTACGCTTTCTCCATTTGGAGTTACTACTTCTGCTATTATTCTTGTGTGTTCATAATTTTTACCCATACTACTTGATATAACTATTTCCATATCTTTTTCTTCTTTTGGTATTATTTCTCCTGTATAATTAAGGCTAATGTCATAATCTACATATACTGGTTCTACTATTAAATTTTTAACAATAGGTACTGTAATATCGTCAATAGAGTTCGCATCTGGGTCTCCTAAACCTGTTAATGTAATACTTAAATCAGTTGGGTTTGTTGTTATTATTCCTTCTTTTGCCTTAAATGTAACACTCATGCTACTACGTGGTGTTTCACTTCCTCCTGCGTTATAATAATATACTACTATAACTTTAGAACCAGTGTTATTTGTTGTTCCACCTTCTGCAGATACGTACTCTAATAAATTTTCATCATAATCTACATTGACTGTATATGCACCCATTTCTTGTCCAAATGCTACATTTAAGGTTACTGTTTCTCCTGGATGTACTGTTTCTTTATCTGTTTTTATATCTAAGTTATCTAAAGTTGCTGCATAAATATTTACTGTAAATGTTAGTAAAAATAAAACAAGAAAAATTGCAATTACATTTACTATTTTTTTCATAAAAAATTTTCCTCCTTTTTTTATATTTTATAGTAAATATTATTTCAAATTTTCTTGTTTTTAGTTTAGAAAGTTTTTGTGATGTAGGATTTTTTTTCCAAATTTTATATCTTACTCTCTATCCATTCTAAAACAAATTCAAAAACTTCCTCCCTATTAACCTCATTCAACATCTCATGTCTTCCATTAGGGAACAATTTTAAAGTAATATCATCTTTTCCAGTTTCTTTTAGCATATCATATACACGTTTTACTCCTTTTCCATTTTCTCCTACTGGGTCTTTATCTCCTGAAAAAATTAGAATAGGAATATTTGGTGTTTTTTGAATATTTTTCCTTTTATTCAAATATATACTTCCTTTAAATAACTCACCATAGCTACTTGCTGTGAATTTACAATTTGGGTTTGTGTCTTTTATATGTTCCTCTATTATTTTTTCATCGCTTGTTGTCCAGTCAACTGATGTTTTATTTGGCTTGAATTGTCTATTAAAAGAACCTGTTACTAAAGATGCTAATAGCTTACTTTTATATTTTTCGCCTTTAAACATTACAATTAATTTAGCAAGTATGCTTCCTATTAACAAACCTGACTTTTGCCCACTAGTACCTGTAATAATTGCTCCATTTAATTCATCATTATATAAAGTAAGGTATGTTCTTGTAAGTAATGACCCCATACTATGCCCCAAAATAATATATGGCAAATTTGGATATTCTTTTTTTATTTTATTTTGTAAAATATGAATATCTTCTGCTAATGAGAACCATCCATTTTTATGAGTAAAAAAGCCAAGTTCATCATCTGTTTTTGCTGTTTTACCATGTCCTAAATGGTCGTGGCCAACAACAATAAAACCATTACTTGCTAAAAATGACGCAAATTCATCATATCTTCCAATATGTTCTTCCATTCCATGTACCAGCTGAATAACACCTTTATAATTATTTTTCGTTTCATCATACCATTTTTTTGCATAAATACTTTTCCCTGTGCAAGATTTAAAATTAAATTCTTCTATCATATTATTATCTCTCCTTTTTCTATTTTATATCACACTTATTATCATTTATCAATTTAAATTTTTCTATATTCTTAGGAAAATCATCCGTGATAGCGGTGAGTTTCCTTAGAAGATAGTTATGGAAGAATTAGATTTTCTTATGTGGCTTTGCCACTTAGAAAATTTTATTCTTGTTTCTATTTTATAGATATTTTATAATTTTTGTGTTAAAATATTCATATGTAAAAAAATTAGGAGGAATAAATTAAATGAATGAATATATGAAAATGGCAAAAGAAATGGCTGAAAATGGTATGAGTAAAAATGAAGGTGGTCCTTTTGGTGCAGTTATTACTGATAAAAGTGGAAATATAATAGCAACTCGGAAATAATCAAGTTTTAAAAAATAATGACCCAACTGCACATGCAGAAGTAACAGCTATAAGAAATGCTTGTAAAAAGTTAAATACTTATGATTTATCAGATTATGTATTATATACATCATGTGAACCATGCCCTATGTGTTTATCTGCAATAATTTGGTCAAATATTAAAGAGATATATTATGCTTGTACTCGTGAAGATGCAGGAAATATTGGTTTTCGTGATGATTTGATATATGAGTATTTAAAAGGAAATGAGCAGGATTTAATTAGTTTGAAACAAATTGATAGAGATGAGTGTATTGAGACTTTTGAGAAGTATCAAAAAGAGAATAAAACTATTTATTAAATTTTGTAACAAGTTACCGCTCCCAGGGTATTATATATTTTATATTTATTTCGTTGCCCCATCCTAGAATGTGTATTTAAATGTATTTATATAATATAAAAATAAACATTTTATATATATCAATTCTTTTAAATTGTATTAACACATTCTACGGCGGTTACCCCGGAGTCACTACATAAATATAAAATATATAATACCCTTTGCGCTAAATACTGTTCTTTTTGATTTTTTTAAATTTTAGAAAGGATTTTTATGAATTTAGAATTTGTTGTAAATAATAATGATAATGGTAAGAGTATTAAAGATATACTTTTGTCTTGCCTACATATTTCTCATAGGTTGCTTATTACTTTAAAAAGAGAAAATGCTATTTTTTTGAATGGATTGCCTGCTTTTGTTTATCAAACTGTATGTGCAGGTGATGTAGTTTGCGTTTCTTTTGATTATGCTGAAGATAATTCTAATATTGTTTCTAAGCAAATTCCTTTGGATATTGTATATGAAGATGAATGGCTTTTAGTTGTAAATAAATGTAGTGGCATTCCTGTTCATCCTTCTATTTTACATTATGAGGATAGTTTATCTTCTGGAATTAAATTCTATTTTGATTCTATAGGACTTAAAAAGAAAATTAGACCTGTTAACCGTATTGATAAGGATACTTCTGGATTAGTTGTTTTTGCTAAAAATGAGTATATTCAAGAAGCTTTAATAAAACAAATGCGACTTGGCAGTTTTAATAAGGAGTATATTGCTATTGTAGAAGGTTTCTTTGATGATAGCAAAAAAAGCGGAACTATTAATGCTCCAATTAGTAGAAAAGAAGGTAGTATTATTGAAAGATGTGTAAGTGATGATGGAAGTCCTTCTGTTACTCATTATGAAGTAACAAAAGAAACTGAAATACAAGGATTTAAGTTTTCGCTTCTAAAATGCAAACTAGAAACTGGTAGAACTCACCAAATTCGTGTTCATATGGCTTATATAGGTCATCCACTTTTAGGAGATGATTTGTATGATGGAAATACTAGTTTAATTAGTAGACAGGCTCTACATAGCTATAGGATTTCTTTTATACATCCTATTTCAAAGCAAAATATTTCTTTTAAAGCACCTATTCCAAATGATATTAATTTCTATTAAAAATGAAAAAACTCAGCTTTAGGCTGAGCTTTTTTCATTTTTAATAAGCAAATCTGTAAGCCGGGTTCTGTCGTGAATAGTCATTTATCTACTCTGTATATCACTATACAGCTCAAAGCCACCATGTTTAGAAGATGACGAGCAGTCTTAGCCTTCTTTTTACGGTGTTGCTCCAGATGGGGTTTACACTGACCCTCTATGTCACCATAGAAGCGGTGAGCTCTTACCTCGCCTTTTCATCCTTACCTACTTTACGTAGGCGGTTATTTTCTGTTGCACTTTCCTTAAGGTTTCCCTCACAAGACGTTATCTTGCATCTTTGCTCTGTGGAGCCCGGACTTTCCTCGTACGCTGCCTTTCGACATTGCTATACGCGACTATTCAATTTACTTACATTATTTATTTTAATATATTTTTGTGTAAAAGTCAAATGTAAAATATACAAAAAGAAGTCTCTAACTATCCAATTAGGAACATTAGAGACTTCTTTTTTTGTTTTTTAAAAATTATTTATTGCTACTTCAGTTTGAAGAGGCCTTTGCATCGGCAGCCTGGTCACTATAGTATGAACAGAAAATCATTAATACAGCTTTTTCGTTTAAATCACATTTATCAGAAATCCTTACATTAAAGTCCTTAAATAAGAGAA
Organism: uncultured Clostridiaceae bacterium; assembly: GCA_948444845.1. Classification (GTDB taxonomy): domain Bacteria; phylum Bacillota; class Clostridia; order TANB77; family CAG-508; genus UMGS1663. The sequence continues at coordinate 18,912 of CAOJVB010000009.1, forward strand.
AAGAATTATAGTCTGCTATCAAGTTTCCTTCTGTGTCATACATTTTGCCTTTTGTGTTAAAGAAATTAAATGTTACTTTTGCAATCTTATTCTGGTTTTCATCATAAATGTCATAAGCTTCGCCAAAAAGCTTAAATCGCCCAACCATTTCAATTAGTGATTCATCATTCACATAAATTGAATGAGAGTCCTGCGCAATAAAATGATATGTATCACCTGCGTAAGCAATTTTCCTTTCATTTGAGTCATACATTGTTAGTGGATCAGTAATGAACTTTAAGATGTTTCCTTTTATTTTTGCAAAATTCTCGCCCTCTTTTGAAATGTTGATTGTTGTTGATAGCCTAAAGTTCTTTACATCACACTTGTATTTTGTGCACGTTCCTATATCCTTCTTACTAAAAAATGATAAAAGAACTCCAATCACAACCACAAATGCAACCACTACACAAATCAAATTCCGTCTAGTTACTTTCTTCATTTTAATACCCCCATTTTATAGTATTATTTTACCAGTTACATATATAAATTGTATCATATTATACATAATATTGCAAGTACTGATATCCCTATTAAAGACATTATATTTTTCATTTTATGTAGAAAATAATATTAAAAATAAATTAAAGGAGTGTCCCCTGCGTTCCGAATTCGGAACGCAAAGGAACGTCCCTAGCGTGCGCGTCCCTAACGTGCGTCTCTCTATATATTCATTGCACTTTCCATTAGATTTTTATATTTCATATAAAATAATTTTTTATCTTTTAACTTTATTACATTGTTCATCTCATTTATTAATACATATGTTTTGCTTACACTACTTTGGTTTCTTTTTTCATTTATAGAATTTATGATAAGTCCAAAGTATTCACTTGCTTTTGTTATTTGCGCCTGTATTTCGTCCCATTTGTCTTCCTCTAATAAAACATAGCTATTTATGATGTGCGCTTTTGTATATGATATGTTTATTTCATCATTATCTTCTAAATATTGTTCTTTGTATATAGGTATAAAAGAATATAATACTGCCAAACTATTTAGTACCTGTTTCTTATCTTCATTTTGTATATTTACTATTAGTACATCTAGTGTATTTGAAAATGATAGTATATCTTCATTTTTTACATTTACACTATGCAAATCTATCATTATACTTGGCCAGCTTGTATATATGACTTGAACTGTATTTTTTATATAGTTCCAATCAATTTGTGTGTTGTCGTTAGTTAAAATGTTTTGAGTTTTTACATTATATTTTGTATAGTCTTCGTTTTTAGAGCTTTCGCCTGAATTTCCTGATGAACCACCAGAAGAACCTCCTGATGAATCTTCTTCAGAACCTGATGATGAACTTTCTTCTCCTCCTGATGATTGTGAGCTTCCTGAGCTTTTCTCTTGACTACTTTGCCCACCATTTGAATTAGCTTGCCCTTTTATACTATTTTGCTCTAATAATACAGAATTTGAAAATGGTATATTATTAAGAGAATTAATCATTCCTAAAAGCTTAGTATCTAAAAAACTAAGTTCTTCATTTATTTTGTTTTTTGTATTATCATTACCACTACCTGCAAATATTACAATACTAGTAATAATAACTGCTAAAAAAATTATAGAACTTATAAAGAAAATAAAATATTTCTTATTCATAACATTTTCACCTCGTTTTTATAATATTATGAATAAAAATTTTCAATTTTATTCCTTGTATACTTATAAAAAAATATTAAATACTAAAATTAAATGGATTTAGAATATAAAAGGAGATTTTTATTATATGAAAACTTTTGTAAAACTATATAGTGATGTAAATGGCGAAATTAGTAACTTTTTAAATAAATTTTATTTAGCTACTGAAGAAATTTTAAAACAAGTAAATAGTGACACTTTAGAGCTAGAAATAGACTATAAAAACCCTGTAGAAATGAGCGATTTAATTGGTACTTTTATTGAAAATAAAGAAAATTTTAAAATAAATATGTGGATATGTATTGATGAAGATGTTTTGATTAATGTAACTGGTAATAATGCTGATGAGATTATAAGATATTTATATGAGAGATTCCCATATTAAAACACGTTAGAAAATTCTAACGTGTTTTGGGTTTAAAAATATAGTATGTTTCCTATTTTTCTAATATAATTGTCACAGGTCCATCATTTAAAAGTTCTACTTTCATATCTGCACCGAAAATGCCATGTTCTACTCTTATAGTCTCTTCTTTACATTTTTTTATAAAATATTCATATAATTCATTTGCCTTTTCTGGTTTTGCTGCGTTTGTAAAGCTTGGTCTATTTCCTCCTGTGCAGTCTGCATATAAGGTAAATTGAGATACTATTAAAAGTTCTCCTTCTATATCTTTTAGACTTAAATTCATTTTTCCATGTTCGTCTCCAAAAACTCGTAATTTAATTAGTTTTTGTACTAGATACTCAGCTTTTTTTTCAGTGTCTTCTGGGCCAACTCCTAAAAGTACTAGAAAGCCTTTTGATATTTTTCCTACTATATTATTTTCTACTGTAACACTTGCATGTTCTACTCTTTGAATTACTAGTTTCATTTTTTGTTTCCTTTCTTTTTGGAAGTTAGAAGTCAATCTCTTCAGAATTTAGGCACATTTCGATATTCCTTACCGATTGAGCCCCTTTTAAAATATTCATTTTTACTACTTTAGAAAAATCGTATTTTAATATATATAAATGCAGAAAGTGGGTTATTTTAAATCTCTAATATAATATTTGAGCCATTTCTTCGAAGAGCAGACGACTAATAGTCGCTTCTACAATTCTTTTTACATTTCGTTTTATAATTTTATTCTGATTTTTTATCTCTTGTCATTAGCATTTTTACTCCTGTTTTTGGCTCTAAACCTTCATATAGTACTTGATATACTCCTTGTACTATTGGCATATCTAGGTTATATTTTTTTGAAAGTTCATAAGCTACTTCTATATTATCTACTCCTTCTATTACCATTCCTATTTCTCTTCTAATTTCTTCTATATTTTTACCTTGCCCTAATAGTTTTCCTGCTCTTCTATTTCTGCTATGTTCACTTAAGCATGTTACTATTAGGTCTCCTAGCCCAGTTAAACCATAAAAGGTTTGCTTATTTCCTCCTAATACTTCTCCTAATAATGATATTTCATTTAGACCTCTTGTTATTAATGCTGCAAAAGTGTTATCTCCTAAATTTATTCCTGCTGATATTCCTGCACAAAAAGCTATTATATTTTTTAATGCTCCACCTAGTTCTACACCTTTTACATCTGTACTTGTATATACTCTTAAGTTTTCGTTCATAAATATATCTCTTATATAATTTGCTGTTTCTTCACTATGTGCTGCAACTACTAATGCTGTTGGAATTCCAACTGAAACTTCTTCTGCATGGCTTGGTCCTGATAGGACAGCTATTTTTGCATTTGGTATTTCTTCAGTTATTACATTATCTAATGTTGATAATGTTTCTTTTTCAAAACCTTTTGTGCATATTACTATTGTTTGATTTGTTACATATTCTTTATATTCTTTTACTGTATTTCTTGTAAATTTTGATGGTGTTACATGTAATATTATTTCACTTCCAGTTATCGCTTCTTCATATGATGTTGTGCAATATATACCTTCTGGTAATGTTATATTTGGTAAGAATTTGCACTTTTTTTCATTATTTATTAAGTCTCTTTCTTCTTCCATATATGACCATATTTTTACATTGTTTCCTAATTTTGCTAGGTGTACTCCTAATGCTACGCCCCAGCTTCCGCTACCTATTATACATATATTTTTCATATTTTTACTTCCTTTTCTATTTAAAAATAGATGTAGGGTCTGCTATTAACTGTCCGCTCTTCGAAGAGATTACTCTGAATTTATATTCATTTAAGTAATTTTGTTGGAGCAATGACAGTGGCGGCGCTGCCTCTACATCATAAATTATGTTATTGCTCAAGGAAAGTTTTTGACGCGTCCCAAATCTTTCCAAATCTTTCCTCTTTTCATCTTTCCTTTTTCTATTTTATTTTTTTAAAATCTAATTTATTTTCTGTTCCATTTAATAGTCTTTGTACATTTGCTCTGTGGTTGTATATTACCAATACTGCTAATATTATTGAATATATTATATAGTTTCCTTCTACTATGTATGCATTACTTGGCATGAACATTATTAGTACAGGGAATAGTATTGCAGCTGCTATTGAGCCAAGAGATACTATTCTTGTAAGTGCCATTAGTACTAGTGCAAATACTAGGCATATTAAGCCTATGTTCCAGTTTGTCATAAGTAGTACTCCTAAAGATGTTGCTATTCCTTTTCCACCTTTGAAACCAAAGAATATTGGGAATGTGTGTCCTATTATTACTGCTATTCCTGCTATTTGAACTAATAAAGTCTTGTCTATATCTTTTATTATTTTACCTGCTATGTAAGCTACTAGTATTGCTACTACTCCTTTTAATACATCTAATATTAAAGTAAATATTGCTGCTTTTTTTCCTACACTTCTTAGTACATTTGTTGTGCCTGCATTTCCGCTTCCTTTTTTCCTTACATCAAACCCTGCCATTTTTTTACTAATTATTACTGAAAAACTTATGCTTCCTAGTAAGTATGCTATTATTGCTATTATTATGTATGTTAACATCTTTCGTTCCTCCTTTTTTATTATGTAGGGGCAGGTCTTGTATCTGCCCTTCTTCGAAGAAATCTCTTAATACTCTTATTTTATTTATTATTGTAATTTCTTCGAAGAGCGGGTAGACGCAAGGCCTACCCCTACAATTTAATTATTCACCATTCATTATTCATTCTTCACTATTCACTGCGTAGCACTTATGCGTCCTTGTCTTTTCTTTCCCTTACAATCATCCTAACTGGTGTTCCTGTTAATGTAAATTCTTTTCTAATTTGATTTATTAAATACCTTTCATATGAAAAGTGGAATAACTTTTTATCATTTACAAACACTACAAATGTTGGTGGTTTTGTTGAAGCTTGAGTCATATAGTATATTTTTAGCCTTTTACCTTTGTCTGTTGGTGGTTGTACTATTGCTATTGCTTCATTTAGTACTTGATTTAATACTGATGTTGATACTCTCATTGCATTTTGGCTTGCTACCATGTTTATCATTTCAAATAGTTTGTGTACTCTTTGACCTGTTTTTGCTGATATGAATATTATTGGTGCATATGATAGATATGATAATTTGCTATATACTTCTTTTTTGTATTTTTCTGTTGTGTTTGTATCTTTTTCATATTCATCCCATTTATTTACTGCTATTATTACTGCTTTTCCTGCTTCATGGGCTTCCCCTGCTATTTTTGTATCTTGCTCTGTTACTCCTTCATTTGCATCTATCATTAAAATACATACATCTGCTCTTTCTACTGCAAGCAGGCTTCTCATTACACTGTATTTTTCTATTTGTTCATCTACTTTGCTTTTTCTTCTAATTCCAGCTGTATCTATAAATACATATTTTCCAAATTCATTTTCAAAGTTTGAGTCTATTGCATCTCTTGTTGTTCCTGCTATATTGCTTACTATTACTCTGTTTTCTCCAAGTATTTTGTTTACTAATGATGATTTTCCTACATTTGGTTTTCCTATTATTGCTACTTTTATAGTTTCATCATCTTCATCTTCTTGTTTTTCAGGAAAGCTTTCATATATTGCATCTAGTACATCTCCTATGCCTATAGCATTTACTGAAGATACTGGGTGTGGGTCTCCTAAGCCTAAGTTGTAGAATTCATATATATCATCTGAAGTTTTTCCATAATTGTCTGCTTTATTACATACTAAAACAACTTTCTTTTTAGATTTTTTAAGCATTAATGCTATTTCTTTATCTGCTGCAGTCACTCCTTGTTTTATATCTGTTAAAAATATAATAACATCTGCTACACTTATTGCTATATTTGCTTGTTCTCTCATTTGAGATATTATAATATCTTCTGATTCTGGCTCTATACCACCTGTATCTATTAGAGAAAAGGTTCTTCCTCTCCAAGTGGCTTCTGCATACACTCTATCTCTTGTAACTCCTGGCTCATCTTGTACTATTGATATTCTTTTTCCTACTATATAATTAAAAAATGTAGATTTTCCTACATTTGGTCTTCCTACTATTGCTACTGTTGGTTTTGACATATTTTTCTTCCTTTCATTTATTGCTATAAGTATTTTATATCATTTTGGGTATTTAGTCAATTGATTTATGCTAATCGTTAAAAAATTTGTAACCACATATAAAAATTTTAGGATGAGATAGATTAAAAATTTTTAACTCTACCTCATCCTTTTCTTAGTCAAATTTTAGAAAAACCTTTTAATACAACCTTTCAAGTTTTCCACTCATCTCAAACTTTTTGAGCATCTCCTTATATTCTGCATATTCTGTGATGTCCTCTGTTTCCAGTATCATCACCTTCTTTCCGTTTTGAATATGCACTATTGAGCAGCCATCCCAGCCATCTCTGCCTATAATTACTTCTGTTGAATACGGAAAGATTATATAATCTCCCCATTCATCTCCATAATTATATGCATCCTCTACCTCAATGGTATCTAACCGCCCTTTTCTTACAAGAACAGTTGTACTTCTTGGGCCAATAAATCTGTTTGAAAAGTCAATCCTCTCGCATCTTTTTTTCATAATTATTCCTTTCTGCTTTAGCACGAAAAATAAAACTATGGCTAAAGACTTTCTAAACCTATTGTTATTTCTAGTATAGCATATTATGTTGACGATGTCAAATTGTTTTTTTCATAGAACAAGTCACAAATTAAAATATTATTTTTTAGGTGAACTAATCAAAAGTTATTGACAATTGTTTTTTATAGAAAACTGTCAAACGGACTTATTCCATTTGACAGTTTTCTTCGTTTAATTTTATTAAATTTTCTCTTTTTTCTCCTTTAGAAATATATATATTTCTAAGTCCTTCAATATTCTTTTTAAGAATGCTTGATACTTGAGTAAGGAATTGTTTTTTTGAAACTATTTTTTCTTTTCCTTCAAATACATACTTTACACCCAACTCATCTAGTTGGTCAAAACATGTGAGAACCATACCTATTTGTGCTGGAAATTTTATTATAGTTAAAACAGATGATATCTATATAAGATACCATCTGTTCACACTTTTATACTATTTAATTATAAATTAATATTTTGTGAGTTTTCAATTCGAATTCCACAATTTCTAAATTCGTTAAAGAACTCTTTTTGTAAGTTTTCACATCCTTTTACTGGTGATGTGCAGTCTTCTAAAATTGTAATTTTAGAAATAATATCTTGCCTGTCTGCAAATTCTTCAATTATTTGTTTTACTGTAATTGGTAAGCAATGACTTGAAGCCTCTCCTCCTATATATATTTCATCATATTCTTCTACTACCTTTATCACTTTCTTAGTTTTTCGGTTAGTTGGATCGTATTCAGCTTTTATAGCTCCAAACATCTCTGAATATGGGTCTGTACCTTTTCTAACTATAGCTGGCATTGTGTTTCTAGTTATAGCCCAAAAATATAGCATTTTTAAAAGTTGCCCTTCAAATTTCCATCCAAATTCTCCTTCTATACAATGTTCTGGCCAAATTTGAATTGACTTCATATTTTTGAGGTAATCTTCTGATCTATTTATATCTCCGCATGTAGGTAACCATATTCCACTTTTATAGTCTTCATATGTTATTATTGTATATGGATCAACTGTGTTTCCATTCCTATCTTTCCACCAATCAGGATGAAAAATTTGCATAGGACAATGTGTATCTTGTGTGCACATTATTTTTGTAATTGAATTATTATTCCGATAAATAAAATTTGTTATTCTCTTAATATCGGATTTAGATCCTTCTACTGGTAAGGAACCAATTCCCTCCATAAAATCATTTTGTGGATCTATTAAAATTAATAGCCTTTTTTTCTTATCTTCTCTTGCTAAACTAACTTTTTCCTGCTTTGCTAATGCATATACCTTTTGTAAATTCTTTCTTCTTTCTTCCTTAGTTTCTCTTGTAGCTATTCTCTTTTCGTTTACTATTTTGTCATACTGTGTTACCATATAAAGCCTCTTTCTTTCTCTCCAACCTTATTTCGTTGGGCTAGTACAAATCCATATATTACTTATGGATTTGTTTATTACCTATATCATATATAGATAATAACATTTAACATTTTAACATTTGATATTTTAACATATTTTTTTACATAATACAAGTACTTTATGTAATTTTACCTTAAAAAAGCAAAGAACGATATAGTTTAAAACCATATCGTTCCTTGTTTACTACTTATAAGTAATAATTAATTTCAAATATTAAGTGCTTCTCCATAAACCCTCTTTGATTCTTCTGCTACCCTTTTCCTTATCTCGTCAAAGGTCTGCGTACGAACAAATTCGCCATTGACAAATACTTCCTGTAACTCATTATCAGTTATTTCTTTTTCTGTCTCAGGATTTAAGCCGTCAATAAGCTGGTAATCTCCATCTCTAAAAACTACGGCTACCATTCCTTTTTGTGATTTTTTGAAGCTGTCAGAGTCAGTAGCAGGGTCTTTGTAAATGGCTTTGAATTCGCCATTTATAACTTCGGCGGTCCCTTTCAGCGCAAACCCCAAAGTGTCACGCGTCATATACTGGTATGTATATGAACCAATGCCCAATCCTACACTTACACTTTCAAAACCCTTTTCATAAAGCCCTTTTCCAATGGCTTCTGCTCTTTCAGGAGTAATTGAATCTCCATATACACAGCCAATGTGTGGATCAAGCTGGATAAAACCTGCTTCATTTTTCGTTCCTCCTATAATCTCATACAAGCGCTGTACCAATCCTTTTTGAATGGTTTGTTCAAAACCTCTCAATCTTTCAGTTACTCCTGTAACTTTAGGATCTCCACAGATAATATGAACAGGGTCTCCAGAATCTGGTCTTATATTAACCTTTCCATTGCGGTTCATAATTGCTGCTTTTACTTCTGCATCTGTCAAAACATTGTCCACAACATTCCACAGGTTGTAAGTATCACATACAATTGTTACTGTTCCGCTGGGGTACACTCTTGTAATAAGCTGAAGAATCGCATTCTTCTCGTCACGCCCATATGATTCCATTACACTGTGCTCAGTGGATGGTGCATAGGCGATAACATCAGGTTTAGCATCATAATATGACATAAGGTAATTCCTTGCAGGTACTGTTGCTGAACCTCCAAAGCTAAGCAAGTGCCCTGGTGTTCCGCGGTAAGCAGCCTCTGGGCTTCCCATACCACGCATTGAAAAATCTCCACCTTGATTAAATACTCTTCCTGGCTGGTTGCAACCTGTGAGCTTAGCATACTTTGTAAGTATGCGTTTGTATTTATCCGCAATTGTAGCATCTGTCATCGGCTGCCAAATTAAGCATGATAATGGTGTTTCCAAATATCCTGGTAACCAGAAAAACTCTGGAAGGGTATTCTCAATTGTAAACATTGGTACTCCATTTTTGTGCACCTTTTTGCCATCAATTACAAATTCTCCACCAATTTGCACAAAATTGCCTTCTTTTAAAGCTTTTATTCTAATAGGTAAGTAACCAAGTTTGTGTAATTTTTCAAAATGAGAATAGTCATAGTTTCTTACCATTTCAGGGTTTGTAACCCCAAATGTACCTGTAAGACTTTCTTTGATTTCTGCCATAACAACTTCTAAAGGTCTTTCAAAAAAGCCTTTCTGCCATTTCCAGTACAAGGTTGCTAATGCTCCTTGTAATCCAAAGAATATGGCATGTGTTACGCCGTCAATCCGGCTCTTTCTCGGAGTCCATGTTTCATATGTCCATTCTAATCCTTCAGGATACTGGTCTTTGTGGCAAAATTTGTAGCCATCAGTAAGCAGTGCTGGGTTTTCAATCATTTCGTTAAACATCATAATCGTTTTCCTCCTTAATTTTCACTTTTTTACATTCTTACATAACTTGCTACATTAACATCCATATATTTAATTTTTGGATGCTCTTTTTCCATAATTGATGTGCTGGTATACACCATACTGATTGGAGAGTTTTCTTCAAGTAATGTTCCTTTAAAAATTGTTTCCTCACAATGAGAAACTACCAAAATAACTTCACTTGCTCCAGCAGCTTTCAACAGATCTCCTGCTCGTGCAAATGTACCGCCTTGAGAACACAGATCATCAATGATAATACATTTAGCCCCTGGAACAACTGAGCCTTCTTTGATACGCATATTTTCAATTCTCCCTGTTATGGGATTCCTTGTTTTTTCCATAATACACACATTTTTGTACCCACTGTTTGCATATCTTGCTGCCGCTCCTTTATCTGGAAACACAATTTGCACATTTTCTCCCAAGTCTTCTGCTTTTACCCAGTCTTTTACTGGATAAATAGGTTTTACCCTTTCGAGCATTTGAACAGTCTTCTCTGAGTGTGGCTCCATTACCACAACTTTTTCAAACTCCAACCAATTAATAAATTCACAGGTATATTTAAGTGTAAATAAATCGCCTGGAATTTTCCGGTCCATCCGACTATATGGCATATACCATATAAATAAGCTACATGGAACATGTTCTTCATCAATTCGCTGTTTTACGAACATCAAAGTGACCAAATCTGCATCCGTAAGGTATTTGAATTCGAGTATATTTTCTTCTTTTTGAATATACTTATCAAAATCTTTTACCTTGGTTTCATTGTTTGGAAACCGCTCTGTTGTAAGTTGTTTGCCATTGAGTTTTACCATTAAAGCTCCTCCTTTAATATTTAATTATACTACTCAAAAATTAATTTTGAGCATTTTTAAATAAACTACATTTAAAATTATAGCACTATTTACATAATTTTGCAATAGATGTGACATATTTTCTATTTACTCATTTGTACAAATTAAAAATTTGAACTATTTATTGATATCTACTAGTCAATCAAAATTGTAACATGCTCGTTTTTTGATTGACATAAGTTTACGGTTATGTTATAATACTACCAATGTATTTATTTATGTTATCTTTTATTTTTGATAACTAGATTACAGCATCATGTTACAAAAAATAATTTTTTATTTTTAAAGGAGGATTTAACTTTATGAACGGATTTGTAAAATGTGCTATCGCAACTTTTAATGGTGTTCTTTCTAATCCTACGGGCAATATCGAAAAAATTAAGAAACTAATTCGGAAGTCAAATGAATTAGGCGTAAATGTTCTGGTATTGCCTGAACTTTGTTTAACGGGTTATAGCTGTCAGGACCTTTTTGGAATGAGTGACCTTTTGCAAAGTTCACTTGATGGTTTAAGTCAGCTACTTTTAACATCACGTGCAAACTTTAACATTTTAACATTGGTGGGATGCCCTATTAATGTTAATGATAGCCTATATAATTGTGCCATTGTAATTCAGGGTGGTAGAATTTTAGGCGTAGTTCCAAAGAAGTTTATTCCTAATCATAATGAGTTTTATGAGAAACGGTGGTTTTCTCCATACACAGAATCTTGCCCTAAAACAATTACTCTTTTAGGAAGGGAAGTTCCTTTCGGCAATATCATTTTTTCTTCATCACTTGGCTATAAGCTCGGTGTGGAAATTTGCGAAGACTTATGGTCTGTTATTCCACCTAGCTCTTACCTTGCATTAGGTGGTGCTAATATCATTGCTAACCTTTCTGCTAGTAATGAATTAGTAGGAAAGGATAACTACCGTATGGAGTTAATTAAAACTCAAAGTGCAAGAACCATCAGTGCTTATTTATATTCATCTGCTGGTTTTTCAGAATCTTCTGCTGACCTTGTTTTTGGTGGCAGTGGTTATGTATATGAAAATGGTAAAGAATTAGCTTCTTTTGAAAGATTTGAAATGGAGGATCAATTAGAGGTAGTAGATATCGACATAGAATATCTGACTAATGAAAGGCTTAACAATACTACATTTAATGATAGCAAGAAAAACTTACCATATTCCTTTACTGTTGTTAATTTTACTCAAAGCGAAGTAGATAGTAAGTTTTCACGTAATATTAATCCCCATCCATTTATACCTAACATAATGGATGAAGCTGGTGGAAAAGTGTGCAAGGAAATTCTTGCTATTCAAAGTACTGCACTTGCACGTAGGCTTCGTTCAATAAATAACTGTAAAGTTACAATTGGTATTTCAGGAGGACTCGATTCTACTTTAGCATTACTAGTTTGTCATGAAGCTTTTTGTAAACTTGCGTTAGATCATAAAGACATTATAGGTATTACAATGCCTGGTTTTGGAACTACTAATAGAACCTATCAAAATTCAATTAAGCTTTGTAATAACTTAGGTATTACCTTAAAAGAAATTCCTATTAAGGATGCATGTATTCAGCATTTTAAGGATATCGGTCATGACCCTGATATTCATGATGTAACTTATGAAAATGTTCAGGCTCGGGAGAGAACTCAAATTTTAATGGACATGGCAAATAAACATCATGGCATTTTGGTTGGTACTGGAGACCTTTCTGAACTTGTACTCGGATGGTGCACCTACAATGGTGATCATATGAGCATGTATGGAGTTAACGCTTCTGTTCCTAAAACATTAGTTAAGTACCTTATTGAATGGTATGCTAGGTTTGGTGGAGCAGATGATGAACTTAATAATATTTTACTTGATATTATTGATACACCCATTAGTCCAGAGCTCTTACCTACTGATGGAAAAGAAATTGTTCAAAAAACTGAAAGCGCAATTGGACCCTATGAAGTCCTTGATTTCTTCATTTATTATGCATTGCGGAACAAGTTCTCTGGCAAGAAAATTCTATTTTTAGCTAATGTTGCTTTTAAGAATAAGTATTCTGAAGAACAGTTACTTGAATATTATAACAACTTTATCAGAAGATTTTTCAATAACCAGTTTAAGCGGAATTGTATTCCCGATGGACCTAAAGTAGGTAGTGTAAGTGTATCTCCAAGAGGAGATTTGCGAATGCCATCTGATGCAAATTGTAGTATCTGGTTAGTTTAAGTAACATACATCAAAAAACAGCTCAACTTGAGCTGTTTTTTGGTTACTTCTATTTATATTTACTAGGTGGATATTCATTATAGCAGTCGATATATGATAATCTCTTTACCGATTCAAAATTTCCCGTGTTCACAATAATACTTTCTCCTTCTGTATATGGGGGATATATTTTTAATTAATTTTTCTTTAAACATATACCTATAAATATACACACTCCAACTAATGATACAAAATTAGATACATTCATTAGCCATGTTCCTGTGTATTTAACTTGTATTTTTCCTTCTTCTAATATTGGGACCTTTACCCCTACAAATCCATTATCTGTCTCGAAGGTTTGTAATTTTATTTCTTCATTTTGTGTTTTTAGTGTTACATTATAACCTAAGTAATATATATATGGAAGTTCTATTCCGTGTTTCTTCCAATATATATTTAACATCAAAACTCATTTTACTTCCATTTTTTACTTCATTTTCTATACGGCAAGAACTATTTGCATCTATAACTATTACATTTTGCGTTCTTGTTTCTATATAACGTCTGTTTTCAAACGCTTTTGTTGGCAAGTATTCAAAGCTTGCACATCCGCTATGAACTCTTCCTGTATTTTCGTTTACTTCCACTGCTGGCCATAATTTTGCTTCATCATAATTTTCTAGTATCCTTATGTGACTTTTTAATGGAATAGTTAGTATCATAATAACAACTAATAATATCATAATCTCTTTTGTTTCAATTTTTTTACTTAAAGTAACTATATTTATAGCCGCTATTATACTAAAGAAAAAGCTTGAAAATTCTAAAAGTCTAAAAGTAAATTGTATCATTTTTAGTATGCTTGGCATATATTCAAATGGAAATATTTTTAATGTCATAATAACACTTGCTATTCCTGATATCAGCATAAATAAATAGATTTTATAATATTCTTTCTCTTTTATTTTCTTAACGGCAAGTGGCGTTAGAAGTAAACTGATTATAGTTATTATTCCTATTTCATATATCATATAATCTGTGCTTTTTGTAAAGAATAATCTATAAAAATCTAATTTATATGCTACTAAAACTTCGGTTCTTTCCATTCTTCCTGGTTTAAACACTTCATAATTAGCCATTATTTTATGTTCTAATAGTGGTATCCAGAAGAATGCTGTTATTACTATTATTAATACGATATTTATAATAAGTAGTTTTATAATTCTTTTATCTTTTAATTTTTTTATATTTATTAGTACATATATAAAAGCAAATATTGCTGTATACATTGTAATTACAGTATGTGTTAGTATTAAACCTATAGTGCCTATTGACAATACAAAGGTTTTATTTATTGGGCAACCTGCCCCATGCCCTTCTGGTTCTTCAAATATGTTATATAGTCCTAGAAATACTAGTGGTAGGAATATGAATGAGGTTAGTTCTGCTAGCGCATTTCTTATGTACATATCTGTTAGTCTATATGGTGCTAAAATATAAATGATGCTTGCAAGTATTGCTGTATTACTATTTTTAGTTATCTTCTTTGTAAATAAGTACATAAAATATCCTGATAGAAATACAGATGCAAACATAAATAATTTAATACATACAGTAAAAGAAGCTCCTATAAATTTAAAAATTAATGGTAACAATGCTGTTAATGGGCTATAAAAAATATTCCATGAGTAACCAAAACCATTACAAAAATTAGACATTATTTTAGTTTGTCCTTCTTGTAAAGATTGGTATGTTCCCATTAACCTACATATATGTTGAATTCCATCATCATAAGTCATATCAACATTTTTACTCATTAGTGGAATACATACAAATATGCTTGATATTAGTATTATTAATACTCCAAAATATTTTTCATTTTTTAATAAATCTTTAATTTTCTGCATCATTTTCTCCTATCTTTTTATAGCAATTCAATATTCAAAATACTAGAAATGTAAGGAATAGTAGTACATATATCATATAGAGTAGCGCGAAGGAGGTTTAATTTATTTTTTTAAAATTTAATTTCTACCCTCCCACTAACTCTAAGTAAAATATTTCGTTACATTTCATTCCACTACATATTTAACTTAGAGTAAGCGGTCCCCACCGGCTTAACGAAATATAGAATTTTAGAAAAATAAATTAAACCTCCTGGGAGCGGATACCTTAACACGCTATAAACATACTATCTCTTTCTATTTTCTAATAAACAATATCCCACAAATATTATAAATGCTACAAACGAAACAACATATGAAACATATATTATCATAGTCCCCTTATACTCTACTACTATCTTACCTTCATCTATATTACTTTTAAATACAACCCCTACAAACCCATTATTTGTCTCCATAGTTTCTAATTCTATTTCTTCCCCATTTTCTATTAATATTATTTCATAGCCTGGATAATAAAAAAACGGAAATTCAATTATTGTACCTTCGGTAACATCTTTTAATACTGCACTACTACTCAAATTCTGTTTATTTTCCTCTTCAATTTGTGCATTTCCTTCTAATATATATATTCTATCTTCTTTTTCTTGCAAATATGTTCGTTGCACCATTAGAGCTTTTACTGGTAGGTATTCTCTGTTTATACTAAAATGATGAATATATGGGTCTTTTAACACTTGTGTTTCTCTATTTTTATCTTGTGTATTATCTTGTGTCTCATATTGTAGTAATATCGGCATTGTATATGCTACCATAGTTATTATTAATAATGTTAATATAATTAGTCTTGTTACATTTTTACTAAATAGTGTTTTTAGTAAGACATATATATTTACACCTATTACAAATGATATGAAAAATGCGAAAAATGTAAGCATTCTCCATGGATATTGTAGTTTGCATAGAATGTCTGGCAATATAAACCATGGGCAATATTTAGTTGAAGCATATAGTGATATAAATGAGAATAATAATGCTATTATATAAAAACCTTTATATTCTTTATTTACATTTTTATATGTGAATATGCTTAAACACATAAGTACAAATATTGGTATTCCTATTATATATGTTGTTTGATTTTCTTCTCCTATGTCTTTAAAAAATTCTCCTATATTTAGAGTATTTTTATAAACATAGTTCCCATTTGTACTCATTATTTGACTATCAAATATTGCATAATCTGTTGACCTTTTTGCCTCTATCATTGGCATTATAAAGAACAATGAAATTAGTATTATAAATATTACATTTATTATTATTTTCTTTATTACTTCTTTTTCTTTTAGTTTTGTTATATTAAATATTATATATATTAGGCAAAATATAGCTGTATAGAATGTTGTTATTGTATGTGTTAGTAGTAAGGCAGTTGCTCCTATTGCTATATAATAATGCTTTTTTCCATCTTTATTAAATAGGTTATACATTCCTATAAATAGAAGTGGTATAAACACAAATGAAGCAAATTCTCCTATGGCAAATCTTTTGTATACATCTCCTAATTTGTATGGTACCATTAAATATATTAGTGCCGAAAATAATGCTACCACCCTTTTACTTGTTATGCTATATACACATTTGTACATTGTTATTCCTGATAAAACTATACAAATACCAGCAAATACTTTTAGTGCCATTGCATATGTTGGTGTAAATAGCTTAATCAGAAGTGGAATATATGTAACAATTGGGTTATAGAATAAATTCATTGCATAGCCTCCACCGCCTGCAAAAGTATGGTGCTATTATTGGTGGTATTTCCCCTATTTTTAATGAATTATTAGTTCCTATCATTCTTAATAAGTGTAAAAAACCATCATGAGTATCTCTTATTTGTATTAGGCTAAGTGGTATACTTAAAATAACTCCAATTATTATAATTATGGCATAATGCAAGTATTTATTTTCTTTTATTTCATTTATAACTTTATTCATTTTTTCCATTGTTTGTTTACCTCTTTTATTTTTTTGTATTATATCATTAATGGTATTATTTTAAAAGTATTTTTATAAAAAGATGTTGCAATGCAATTTTAACTTAAAGTAGCTTAATTTCCTAATATACAAAAAAACAGCATTTATTGCTGCTTCTTACTTTTTATATTTTAGTTTTCTTTTTTTGCTACTACTTCTTTTCCATTATAGTAACCACATGTTGGGCATACTCTGTGTTGCATCATCATCTCGTGACAATGTGGGCATGCTACTAAATTTCTGTTTTCTAATTTCCATGTTGATCTTTTTAAACCTGTTCTTGCTTTTGACCATCTTCTTTTTGGTTGTGCCATTTTTTATTCCCCCCTTGTAATAATCTATTTATGTATGTATATCTATTTTCATAGTTATTCATTTTCTGATACTTTAAAATTATACTAAAGTTTGTTTTTATTGTCAATAGATATTACAAATTTTAAAAAATTTCTTCATAGTTTGTTATAATTTTATTCCAATTATATTCTTCTTTTATTCTTTCTTTAGATAAATTTTCATATTTTTCTTTTTCTTCTTCTGTTATTTTTTCTATTTTGTTTATTGCATTTTTTAAGTTTCCTTCTTCTTTATTCCAATATATTGCTCCTGCTTTTGCTACTTCTCTATTAAATCCTACATCTAATAATAAGTTTAATTTTGTTGTAGATAATGCTTCTAATAGTGAAGGATTTGTTCCTCCTACTTCATGCCCATGTATATATGCATATGCATTTGTTCTTATTTGTGTTAATAGTTCTTTATCATATACTGTTCCTACAAATTTTATTCTTTTATCTTTATCAAAGTTTGTTTTTTCTTTTAGCTCTTCATAAAATTTATTTTTTTCTACATTTGTAATAATTACTAAGTCTTTTTTTGTGTTTGATTTTATAAATTCTTTTATCATTGTTTCATAATTGTTTTCTGGAACAAATCTCCCTACTATTAAATAGTATTCATTTCTTTTTATGTTCTTTTCAATGCACCAATTTACTAATTTATTAATGGTATTGGTTTTACTTAGTTCTGAACCATATGCTATAAATGTAGTATGTGGTTTATATTTTTTATACTCTTCTTTTATATATTTTTCAATATTTATAGAATCACATATAAGTAAGTCTGCATGTTTTGCCATTTGCTTTTCACATACTTTGAAGAATTTCTTCAAAATCGCATTCCACTTATCTCTTTTCCATTCTAAGCCATCTGGGTTTACATACACTTTTGCAGCTAGTTTATGAAACCTTTTTACATATATATTTATAAATAGCCCCACTCCAGTTCCTAATATATATATAGTTGCATTTTTTATATTATTCTTTTTTATGTATTTTATTGTTCGTTCTAATGCCACTAGGTCATAGTATTCTGCTTTTGCTGCTCCTATGTTAGGTACTTTTACATTAAAGCACCTGCTTTCGTTATATTCAAATTCATTATTGCTTTTTGAAAGACATGCAACATGATATTTTATATTTTTATCTATCTTTCTGGCTGTCAAATTTTCTACAAAGGTTTCAAACCCACCATAGTTTGCTGGTATTCCATTAGAGCCAATTATAAATACATTTTTTTCGTCCATTTAATTTTCTCCATTCTTTAGAATTTATTTAATACTATTGCTATAAACATTTTAAAGTTAATATAGTTATCATTTGTTCTAAATTTTTTATTTTGTAATAACCATCTTTTTGCTCTTATATCAAAGTTATAGTTTATTAAGTTGTTTGCTAATTGATTTGCTTCTATTGTTATTTCTTCTGGATACCCACTTTTTAATTCTCTGGCTATTTGTGCTCTCATTCTGATATTTCTTTTAAATGCCATTTTATATTGTTTTTTTATCTTTTTCAATTTTGCATCTTTATAACCTATCAAGTTTTTCTCATGTTGCCTATATTTAATGTATGAATTTTCGTCTATAATTACATTTCCACCTACTGCATAGCATACTCTAGTTATCCAAGAGTCATGCATTACTATGAATTCTGGTTTATATTTTTTTAATAAATTACGTAAATTGTTATTAAATACTTGTGTACATCCAGTAGCAAAGTTCTTTACCATTTCTCCTTCTAAGCAGAAATTGCCTTGTACTTTTCTAAACTCTATTTCATTTAAATTTTCATCTACTACTTGCACGGCAGATATATAAAGTGTTGGTTCATTTTCTTTGCCATTCATTTTATTTATTGCAGAAATTATTTTTTTAGAATCCCATACATCGTCTTGATCTGCAAATGCATAATAGTCTGCTTCGTTTGAATTATATATTAAATCCATAAAACTTCTAGCTGGTCCTAAGTTTTCACCTTTATACATAGTTACATTATTATTTTGTTTTACTACTTCGTTAATAATGTTTATTGTTCCATCTGTTGATCCATCATCTCTTATCATTAGTGATATTTCTACATCTTCTTGATTTAAAATGCTATCTATTTGTTCTTTTAAAAATCTTTCTCCGTTGTATGTTGACATTAATACTTCTACTTTTTTATTCATTTTTCTTTACTCCTAGTTTTTGTTTTTACTAGTTCTCTCCTTACTTAATTTATTTTTTATATTTATATATATTTTTAATATAGTTAATGCTACTATAATTCCTGTTAAAACTCCTAGTGAATCTATACAAACATCTCTAAATTCACAGCTTCTCCCTTGTATAAATAATTGATGTATCTCATCTGTTACAGCATATAATGTTCCAAATAACCAGCTATATAATATTATTTTCCTATCTCTTTTGTATTGTAGGTGCGA
Source organism: uncultured Clostridiaceae bacterium (assembly GCA_948444845.1). Lineage (GTDB taxonomy): Bacteria > Bacillota > Clostridia > TANB77 > CAG-508 > UMGS1663. The sequence continues at coordinate 38,618 of CAOJVB010000009.1, forward strand.
GCATTGCTCACACTTATAACATGTGCCATTTTCTTTCTTACATGCAAGTGCATAGTTCATAGTAAGAAAACCAAGTAAAGTATATATTGAAAAATGTGCTAATTTTCTAACTATTGGCTGTAGTACTTCATTTGCCAGGTATTGTTTTTCATACTCTTGCATATTTCTTAACTTTGGTACTACTTTCATTACAAAATTTACAACTCTTCCACTTGAAGCACTCGATGTGTCTGCTACTTGGTTTGAGAAGTAGAATATGGTTATGCAATTTATAATTATTAATATTAAAAATATCACTTTTCTTAATTTCATTTCTTCTCCTTTATAATTCGAGGTCAAAAGTCAGAGTTCGGAATTTAGGGTAATTTCTTTGAAGCATGGGCAGACACAAGGCCAGCCCCTACATCTATTTTTTATCTTTCTTTTAATTTTTGATTTACTACATTCTGTTTGGCATTTGTATTCCTAATAATTCTGCTCCTGTTTTTAATATTGTTCCTACTACATATGTTAGGTATAGCCTTGCGTCTTGTAATTCTTTTTCTTCTGTAATTATTTTGTTTGCAGTATAAAAACTACTAAAGTTTTGACTTAATTGTATTAAGTACCTTGATAATATTGATGGCTCATTCTTATTAGTTACTTGTTTTAGTATATTTTCAAAATTATATATTGTTTTTATTGTTTCTACTGATTGATTGTCTTCTAGTTTTGTAATATCAATATCTTTAAGCTCTGGTACATAGCCTGCTTTTTCAATAACACTTTTTGTACGAACATATATATATTGGATATATGGACCTGTTTCTCCTTGGAAGTTTAGCATTGCATCCCAGTCAAAAATTTCATCTTTAATTCTACTATTTGCTAAGTCGTTAAATATTACTGCTCCTATTCCTACTTTTTTTGCAACTTCTTCTTTTTCTTCAAGCATTGGATTTTTCTCTTCTATTACTTTTAGTGCTCTTGATATCGCTTCATTTAGTAAGTCTTCTAATTTTATAATGTTTCCTTCCCTTGTTGACATTTTTCCGTTCTTTAAGCCTTACCATACCAAATGGAACATGTTCTAAACCGTTTATGTATTTTTCATTTAAGTCTAATAACTTTGCTACTTCAAATACTTGTTTAAAATGTAATACTTGTTCATATGATGTTACATACAATGCTTTATCAAAGTTGTAGTTTCTTGCTCTATATAAAATGGCTGCTAAGTCACGTGTTGCATATGTTGTTGAACCATTTGTTTTTCCTATAATACATGGTGCTATGTCTTCTCCTAGGTTAATTATACGTGCTCCTTCCGATTCTACTAGTTTGCCTGTTTCTTCTAATTTTTCTACTACTTCTGTCATTTTATCTGAATAGAATGCTTCCCCATTCCATGAGTCGAATTTACTTCCTAATAAGTCATATACTTTTTGAAATTCTTTTAAACTTAAGTTTCTAAACCTTGTCCAAATTTCTGTGCAGTAGCTATCACCATCTTCAAGTTTTTTAAAATTATTTCTACATTCTTCTAGAACTTTTTCATCTTGTTTGCATAGTTCATTAATCCTTATATAAATTTTAGTAAGTTCATCAATTGGGTTTTCTTCTATGTTATATTCTTCTCCCCACCTTTTATACCCTTCTATTAATTTTCCAAACTGTGTTCCATAGTCACCTAAGTGGTTTATTCCTGTAACATTATATCCTAAATATTTGTATATATTGTATAATGCTCCTCCAATTACTGTAGAACGCAAATGACCTATGTGGAATGGTTTAGCAATATTGGGTGACGAATAATCTATTACAATATTTTTACCTTCCCCTATTTTTGATGTTCCATAATTTTCTTTTTTAACTTCAAATTCTTTTAATACTTCTTCTACTAATATGTTATTATTTATATAGAAGTTTAAGTATCCACCTACTATTTCTACTTTTTTTATGTATTTTTCTTCTATTTCTAATTTTTCTTTTATATCATTTGCAATAGCTGGTGGTGCTTTTTTTAGTTCTTTTGCTAACCTAAAACATGGAAATGCATAATCTCCCATTGAAGTATCTTTTGGAATTTCTATAAATTCTTCTAATTCTTTTTCATTCATATTTGTTGCTTTGCTTATAGCTTTTGCTATTATGCTTTTTAAATCTAACATTATATCATACCTTTCTTTATTCTCTTTTTAAATTAATAATTGTGCTTGCAAATTGCTTGCGTCATTTTCATATTCTTCATTTATTCTATTTATGCATCTTTCTACTATTTCATATTTATAATAACAGCTTCATTTTCCATAAATTGTACATCCATTCTTTATGTTATGTTATCTACAATCATTTTTCTACTTTCATTTAATTCCAAATATTCTCTATACATATCTAGTTTATATAGTTCAAATTTAAAGTCATCTTTTGCATATAGAGTAATTCCATTAATTAGTATTTCATATCTTATTCCATCTTCTGTATTGTTTAAATCTATTAAGTCAACATCTTTTTGTAAAATGTCTTCTAATTTTTGTTTTATTTCTTACATATCTAAGCCCCTATAATATATTACCAAAAAAATCCATTTATTTCAATGGATTTTTTTGTTTTTAATTAATTATTTACGCAAAATTTAATATTTGCTATATTTATTGTAGCTTTTGCTCAATTTCTTCTTTTGTTTCTGATACTATATATTCTATAGCCTTTCCACTATTATCCGTTAAATTGGTATATACTTTGGAATGAGCATTATATAGATATGGATTATTATAATACTCTACTTCAGTTATTAACGAATTCCTCATAATTATTCTTTTAGGTCTTCCATTTACTGACATAAGCTCAATCATTTTTATTCCTAGTGATTTCATTTTTTCACTAAGCTCATTTGGAGTCTCTTTTACCTGATATATTACTTTTGCTTTCATACTATTATCAAGAATATTGGTAATTATTCTTGACCGTGCATTTGTATATATACTATTTGCTTCTTCTATTATTTGTATAAAAGCAGGGCTAACATTTATTATTCTTGGCATTCCATTTACTTCCATAAGCTTAATATCTGTCATAAAATATTCCTCCTTTAAAATGTTTAATTGTACATTTTTTTGTTTACTTGTTTCTGTGAGTATTATAACACAATATTACATTTTTTCAATATTAATATTAATAAATCCATAGAAAAAGTTCTATGGATTTATATCAATGCTGTTCTTTTAATATTTCAGTAGTGTTTAAAATATTTGTAGCCTTACATTTCGAACAGTTAAATATTACCATCGTTCCCTTAAATACCCCTTGCACAACAACTGTTAGCTCCTGCTGGCATTCCTGGCAGGTAGCATAAAATTTACTTCTCATTTTTGTCATAAGAATTCCTCCTTTGGATAATTAATTAACTTTCCATTTTTTACCAGTAACTCAATTATTTTAACATAATATTTATTTAATTGCAAGCTTTTCGAATAAATTTATTATAATTTACAGTTTTAGAAATATTGTTTTCATAGTAGTTACATTGTTTTCATAAAATATTATAAATTCTATTGACAGATTTTACATAACATATTATACTATTTTAGTAACAATTACTTATATTGTAGAAGAAAGGTTAGGTAGCTTTATGATGAAAAAAGAAGAACTCAATGAATTAGTCGCAGAGTTAAAAGACATTTGCCGTGCATTATCAGCTGATGGAATCCATCACCACCTCATTAAAAAATGGATGCCAAGAAGCAAGGGCTAAAATTGACTCTGCTATTCCAGAAGAGGTAAAAGGTGCATGTAAGGCAACAGTTTGTCAATTGCAGTCTGCTGGTCACAATGTCGAAAAAAGCTCAAAGCCAAAATAAAAAATTGGCTATTATCAGATGACGAATAAAAACCTTATGGCGAGGAAAATTTATCCTCGCCTTTTATTATAGTATAGGAAATGAGTAATTATCAATCTTATTAATCTCCTAAATTAATTCCAATATTCCTAGCAGTTATCACTAAATCATCTTCCATTGTAACCACTTTTACATTTCCTAGTGTTCCATCTTGAATAGCTCCTATTTCTTTATTATTTCCAACTACATCTTCTAGTGGGACTGAGTCTAGTTTTCCTTTTTTTATTACTGTAAGAACATTAAACTTACCTTGAGCCGCTAGTTCCATTGCTTTTGAACCATATTTTGTAGAAAGTACTCTATCATATGCTGTTGGTGTTCCTCCTCTTTGCATATATCCTAATACTGTGCATCTTGCTGTTAGCCCTGTTAGTTCTTCTAACTCTTTTGCAACTTTTTCTCCTGCACCTCCAAGTTTAATATTTATTACTCCTTCTCCGCCAGTTCTTTCATCTGATACTGATATTTCTCCGCCTTTTGGAAATGCACCTTCTGAAACTACTACTACACTAAAGTTTTTGCCTAATTTTTGCCTTTCTTTTATTGCTTCTGCCGCTTTATTTATATCATATGGAATTTCTGGAATTAATGCTACATCTGCTCCTCCTGCTATTGCAGATTCTAATGCTATCCACCCGAGCTTCTCTTCCCATTACCTCTAATACCATTATTCTATTGTGTGTTTCTGCTGTTGTATGAAGTCTATCTAGAGCTTCTGTTGCAACTGATACAGCAGTATTATACCCGAAAGTTATATCTGTACATGCAACATCATTATCTATTGTTTTTGGCACTCCTATAACATTTATTCCTTTTAAAGAAAGGTCTCTTGCACATTTTTGTGTGCTATCTCCACCTAATGTAAATATACAGTCAAATCCATCTTCTTTTACATTTTCAACACATTTATCCGATAAGTCTTTGTATTCTATATTTCCATTTTCATCTACTACTTTATAATGGAATACATTGGCATTTGTTGATGAAGATATTATAGAACCTCCTTTTTGAAGTATTCCTGATGCTTTATCAGTACTACTTAATTTTATATAGTCATTTTTAAGTAGACCTCTATATCCATCTATAAATCCATAACATTCTACATTATTACTTTCAGCCGTTTTTACAATTGCTCTTATAACAGCATTAAACCCTGAAACATCTCCACCATTTGCAAGTATTGCTACTTTCTTTACCATAACTATTTTTCCTCCTAATTTTTTTCTTACCTTGTTTCTTATTATATCAATAAATAAATTTTTTACAACAGTTTTTTTAAATTTTTGAATGGATGTTAGGAAATATTGGGAAAGACTTGGAAAGATTTGGGACGTGTCTAAAAATTTCATATTTTGAAATTTTTAGACACGTCCCAAATCTTTCACAAGTCCCAAATCTTTCCTGCCCGAATCTTTCCAAGTCTTTCTTATTTGTTGCTAATATGTATACTGCTAATTTCTACTTTCATTTCTCTTGCTATGATATTTTGAATTTGTGCAATTTGCTCTTGTTCTAGCTTTTCTGCTCTTACTACTACACTAATACTATCTCCATTAATAAAAATTACACTATCATTTATTCCTTTTGTTTTTATCAAATTTTCACATATCATAATTTTATTTTTACAGTCATTTATATTTTTTATTTCTGTTTGTGCAATTGTTTTTTGGTCTGATGCTATGTTTTGATTTTCCAATATTTTTTCATATGTTTCTATCATTTGAGAATACATTGTATCTCTTGTTAGCTTTGAAGATGAAAAATATTCATCTATATTTTTTGTATTTGTTGTGATTGTTTCATTAGTAGTTTTATTGTTTTCTATTTCTTTGTTGGAATTTTCAGTATTTACATTTTTATCATCTGTGTTTTTATCATTATCACTTTTTTCATTACTAGTAACTATACTTTCAGAATTTGTATTAGTTTGTTCTACTGCATTACTATTAACTAATTTAGCATCTCCAATTCCTGCATAATCTATAGAGTTCAGTTCTGAACTTGTTGGAATTGTATTATCTCCATTATTTGCAGTATAACTTAAATATCCTGCTGAAACTAGCATAAGTGCTATAACAAAAACAATAATTTGATTTCTTTTTAAACTTTTCATCTTTTTAGCCTCCCTAATTATATAAAACATTTCAATAATATTTTTCACACAAACTATTTACTCATTTCAAATACCTGTATTTTATGCGTCGCAAGTCCTGTCGCTGCTTCTACTGCTTGTGTTATTTTAAGTTTCACTTCACTATTTCCTGCTCCTGTTGCTGTTATTATTGCTCCTTCTATTTTTGGTTTTACTATACTTTGCGTTACTGGTACTTTTTCTCCATTTTTGTCTTGATATATTACTTCTTTTTTATTAGATGTTTGACTTATTTTTCTACTTCCTCCACCGGGAATCAGCTTCTTCTGTATCACTTCTCGTACTGTCTTCATTATACATTGCAATTGTTTCACTACTTTGCGAATATGTAATTAAAACATTAGTCTTCCCTACCCCATCTATTTTTGAAAGTATTGTTTCCAAATTTTCTTGTAGTTCATCTTTAGTACTACTTTGTGACATGGTATCTGCTTTTGCTAGTGTTTTTCCTATACTATTAGTTTCCGTCTTTCCTTCTTTTTTGTTATCTTTTAATATCATATTTATTATTATTATTGTAATTATTAGAATGATTACGAACACTACCAAATTTTCAATTTTCTTTTTATTGTTTCCTTCGTTATTCTTAAAAATATTTACAATTTTATTCATTTGTTCTTTTAGCATATTATTCCTTTCCGAGCCTTTTAGCTCTACTTTTTAATTTATGTTTATATTATTTTTGTTTATTTCATATACTGAAGATATGTATTCTTTTATTTCAGCTATTTCTTTTGTTGTTAGTCTTATCATTTCAGTAGTTTCTTCAGTAGTGCTATTTTCTATTCTTACTTCAATATTTACTTTTTCAATTTCATTTATATTTTTTTCTTCTGTTTCTTCTTTTTTGTTTTCTCTTTTGCTTAAAGTCATATTTACATTTCTAACCTTATATTCATCAGTATTTTCTATTTCTATTTGTATACTATTTACAATATAGCCTTTATGTTCTATTTTTGCTTTAATATCTTTTTTTAGGTTTAAAATATATACTTCTTTTATATTATAATTATTGGTATTTTCTAAGTTTTTAGTATCTACTTCATAACTCGCAATTTTATCTTCATATTTGTTTATATCAATAATAGAACTTAAATTAAGTTCACTTCCAGTAAATTTACTTATGACTGGTGAAACTATACTAAATACTATATATACACCTATCACTACTTTTATATATTTTTTACTGTTGCCATTTGGAAGTAACATTTCTATAATACTTCCAATTATTACAGCTATAATTATTCCTTGTACCCATGAAGTTATAAATTCCATTTTTCTTTCCCCTATCTATACATAAGCCCACTGTTCGATATTTTAATAACTAGTGTTGTACCTATTATTAACATTACTGATACAGTTGTAATTACTGCAAGTAAAATTTTAAAGGTATCTCCTATACCGTGAAAGTAGGTCTATTATTTTTTTATCTGCTATTGGTTGACAAATGGCTGAGCCTATATAATATGTTGTCATCAGAAGTACTAACCTTATAATTGGAACTATACATATTCCTAATATTACTATTACGCCAACTATACCTACTGCATTTTTTAGTATTGTTGTAGCTCCTATTACTGAATCTACTGCGTCACCTAATATTTTTCCTACAACAGGTATGAAATTTGCAACTGCTGCTTTAGTAGTCTTTGCTGTTATTCCATCTACTGTACTTCCGAAGGCTTCCTTCTAATGAAAGTAATCCTACAAATAAAGTAAGTACTACCCCTAATACCCATACTACACTAGATTTAAAGAATTTTGCTAGTTTATCTAGTTGTATTCTTTCTGATATTTTTGAAACTATAGAAAGTGATGTTGAAACTAGTACTACTGGAATTATTACAGCATTTATAAAGTTTCCTATAAATGTTATAAGAAATAGTAAAATTGGTTGTAGTAAATTTACTGATGCTATACTTCCTGTGCTTAGCATTAAAGTTGTAAGAAGTGGTACTAAGCAATTTGAAAAGCTCACTAAATTATTAATAGAATTTTTTACCATAGTAACTACGTCTGCAAAATTTGTCATTATTAAAGTTACTATTAATATGTACTGAACATAGTATGTTATTTGTGTAATTCCTTGATTTTCTAAGCCTTCACTTATGCTTTTTAGTACACTATGTATTATAACTATTACCATAATGCTTGCTATTACTCTAATAGAAACAATAGTTTCTTTTCCTATCAAATTTAATATACTTTTGCCTAATAATTTATTATCCACATTTCCTGTTATAGCTGAGTTTAGAAGTTTTCCATAGTCTACATCTCCAAATACATCTTCTGTATATTTTTTTGATTCATTTATAAACTTAGGAATATTTAAAACTTCTTTTTGCGAAGATATGATTTCAGCTTGGCTTACTTCTTCTGCATATGTTAAAGTTGGGAATAGTAGAAATATGATTAGGGCAAAAATTAGAATTATTTTTTTCATTTGTGGACTCCTTTTATTACCATTAAGGATATTGGCTTGTGTGTAGGAGTCGCCGCCATGGGCGCCCCTACAATACATTTCATTATGAAATTCAAATATTGATATCTCTATGGTAACACCTTTATAATCGTTTCTAATAACCCTGATATAATTGGAATAGACATAGAAACAATAATAACTTTTCCTCCCATGTCCATTTTATTAGCAATTGCTGTTTCTCCTGAGTCTTTACATATACTTACTGCAAATTCTGTTAAAAATGCTATTCCTGTTATTTTTATAAGTAATGTTAAAAACTGATTATTTATTGCTGTTTTATTAGCAAGGTTAGTTAAAAGTTCTACTACTCCAGATATTTTGCTAAGTATAATTGCAAGTATTAACGCTCCTGCAATAAGTGATACATATATAACAAATTCTGGCTTATATTGTTTTAAAATTATTATTATAATTAAGGCAATTAAGCCGTATTCCTATAATTTTTATAATATCCATTATTAGCTTCTTTCCAAAAGGGACGACCTTTTTTCAAAAATTTTTACCAAAAGGGACACCCTTCTATTTACTTTTATTTTTATTTATAAAAGGGGTGTCCCTTTTAGCATTTTTTTTCGAAAAGAGGCCGTCCCTTTTAGTTTGTTATAATCCGAATATTGTTCTAACTGTGTCAAACAATGTGCTTATTTCTTTTATTACCATCGTAAGTACTATTACAAGGCCTGCTAAGGTTGTCATCATTGCTTGGTCTTCTCGACCTGCTCTTACTAGTACTTGGTGTAGTACAGCAACTAGTATTCCTATTGCTGCTATTTTAAATAATAAATTTATATCCATATGTATACCTCTCTAAATTATTTATTTTTATGAAAGTTAGAAGTTGGAGGTTAGATTTTAGCAAGTTCTTCGAAGTATTTACCCTAGTTCCAACTTCCAACCTCTAACTTCCAACTTCTAAATTAATATTATTACTACAGCTAGTCCTATTGTTATTCCTAATGTTTTGTACATTTTTACATATTTTTGTTTTTCTTCTTCTGCAAGTTCTATTTGTGTGTCTAAAAAGTTTTCTACTAGTTCTACTTCATTTACTTGTCCTTCTAGATTTACTTTTCCTAGTAGATTACTTAGGTTCTTTAGCACTTCTATATCTTCTTTTGTCATATTTGTATTTGATTCTTCTAAGGCTTCTTCCCATGCTTTCCCTGCATTTTCGTTTTGCATTTTTTTGGAAGATTCTTTAAATATATTTGCTATATTAGGTTTTACTTTTTCAGATATTTCTTTAAAGGTTTGTGGGATTGGCTCATATGTAAATTTTATTTTTGTACTAAATATATTTAGTGCATTTTTCATTTCTTTTAAGTCTTTTACTCTGTTTAAATATTTTTTTGAGATTAGTATTCCTATGTATGTAGTTGATGCTAAAATTATCATTAATGTTAAGTATTTTATCATTTGCATATTTATTTACCTTGTCCTTTTTATATTTTCTATATTAATTATATTCAGGTGAATTTCGTTTTAGAACTAAAAAATAGAGAAGATAAAAATTATTTTCATCTTCTCTATTTTTTAGTTCTTTGTCATTTAATTATTCTTGACATACCTAAGTAGACCATTAAAAATGTAATAACAAATACAATTAATATTGCTACAAGTCCAATTATTACTGCTTCAGCTTGTATGTTTGACCATAAAATTAAACTTGCAGTCAACATTATGATAGCTAAAACCATTTCAACTATTCCTTTAGCAATTTCATTTTTCCGATTATTTTCTTTCATATTGTAATTGCTCCTTTCAAAACAACTTATTTAAGTTTACATATTGTATTATACACTATTTTCTAAAAATTGTAAATGCTTTCATCTGACTTTATTTGCACATATAACTTTTCTTCTTTGTTTAGACCATATATTTTCTCTATTCCACATTTTTCTTTTTTATCACTCAAAAATATAATCCTTTCAAAGCAGTAGCTTTCTATTAATTTATTTAATGCTGGGTTTAGTCTTATATCTTCTATTGAACTTCCGTGTGCTGTGAATATTCCTTTTATTCCACAGCATATTCCATATCTTATTGCTTCTACATCTTCCATACTTCCTATTTCATCTGCTACTATTACTTTTGGGCTCATTGAGCGAATTAGCATTGTTAGTCCTAAGTGTTTTGTTATGCCGTCTATTATATCTGTTCTTACTCCTACATCATTTTGTGGAACTCCTCTATACATTGCTCCTATTTCTCCTCTTTCATCTACTACTCCTACATTTATACCTTTAAAGTGTAGGTTCTCTATTCCATTACTAATTCTTCTTATTAAGTCTCTTAGTATAGTTGTTTTACCTACTCCTGGTGAAGATACTATTAAGGTACTATATATGTTATTTTCTTCTATGTTTATTACATATTTTAGTATCTTATCACTTACTCCTAATATTTGCTTCGCAATTCTGAAATTTAAGCTTGATATGTATGATAAGTTAATCACTTTACCATCTTTTATAACTCCATTTCCTGTAATCCCTACTCTATGTCCACCTTTTAATGTAATGTAACCATTTACTATTTGATTTTGGTAGCTGTATATTGAGTTATCACATATTTGCTGTAAAATTTCTAATATCTCATCTGATGTCACATTATATTCAATTATTATTTCTGCTTGTCCTAATTTCATTATTATTGGCCTATTTACCCTTATGCGTATTTCTTCTAAGTAGTTTAGACTTATGTTGTTTTTTACAAAATACTCATCTATTTTTTTTATGGCATTATTAGGAAAGCATCTTAAAATGTTATTTATATTTATCATAATATTAATATTATATGCTTTTATATATTTTTTAGAACCAAAAACTGAGGTGTTTAACACCTCAGTTTTTGGTTCTTTTCTTTTTTATTCTTCCCAGTTATGATATATTTCAGATACATCATCTAAGTCTTCTAGCATGTCTATTAGTTTTTCCATTCTTGCTGTCCCTGCTTCGTCTAGTGCTACATATGTTGATGGTACCATTTGCAGACCTGCTTCTAAAAATTCTACACCTTCAGCTTCTAATTTTTCTCTTACTTCTGAAAATGTTTCTGGTGATGTTGTTATTTCATATATTTCTTCTTCTACTCCAAAATCTTCTGCTCCTGCATCTATTGCAAGCATCATTAGACTATCTTCATCTAACGAACAGTTTGCTTTGTCTATTACTATTACTCCTTTTTTAGTAAATAGATATGATACACATCCTGATGTTCCTAAGTTTCCTCCACATTTATCAAAAGCATGTCTTACATCTGCTGCTGTTCTATTCTTATTATCTGTTGCTGCTTCTACTATTAGTGCAACTCCATTTGGTCCATATCCTTCATATACTATTTCTTCATAACTCTCGTTACTTGTTGATGCTTTTTTTATTGCATTATTGATAGTATCGTTTGGCATGTTAGCTGCTTTACATTTTGCTATAACATTTTTTAATTTTGAGTTTCCTGCTGGGTCTGGTCCACCTTCTTTAACTGCTATTAATAATTCTCTTCCTAATTTAGTAAATATTTTTCCTCTTGCTGCATCTGCTTTTCCTTTTTTAGCTTGGATATTGTGCCATTTTGAATGTCCGAGACATTTTTCATTCCTCCTTCTTGATTTTTTCTAGTATTTAAGCCACTTTCAGGCTTTTGGTTCTAAAAATCTATCATAAAAATTCCTTATTGAACTTTGTTGATTTTTAGGGGTTTGTGTGTTTCTATGTTGAACGAATTATGCCAAAATTGTGCCAGAAATTTAATTTTTAACATTATGTTTATAAATTATTTTGTTAAAAATTAACAGCTAATTTTGTACCCCAAATTATTTTATCACATTAATTTAAATTTGTGTAGTATTTTATACAAATAAAACTTGTATTTTTTAATTTTTTGTTTTATTGAAAAATTTTCATTCAAATTTATGTTGCCTATTTTAAAAAGGAAACAATTTTATATAAAATCCTACTCTCTTGCTTGTTACAATTTATTATTAATTTTGTAAATTAGGTATCTAACTACTTTTTATTATGTTTAGAATACTAATTGTTTTTATAAAATTAGCACCTGTAATTTATTAGTTAAATCTTAATCTTTTATCTTCTTGAAATTTCTTTCTACTTGGATTTCCCTCTACTCTATAAATCTTTCTATTTTTAACATCATATATTACAGACCAAACTGTGTCTGCATTTGTTTTTCTATCATATTGACACATAAAACCATATTTTCCAGATAGAATGTCTTTTGCTAATTTAATAGAAAAATTATTATTATTTTCTTTTAATGAATTATATGCAACAGAATATCTTTCTTCTGCTTTCCAATCATCTATATCATAGTTATTGTATTTTTTCATTTTTTGAGAATTAAATTTGTTAGCAGCAGTTACAAATCCATCATTTTTATTTGGCTTTATTACTTCTATATGCTCTGAATTACATTCCACAACTACTATATTTCCTATACTATCTGCAATAGTCAATGTTTGCCCAGATGCTATCGGTAAATTTCTTAAACTTTCTATTACTTCATCAGTAGTTTTACATTTTTCAAGTAAATATCTTACTAAAATTCCTGCATTAAATCCTACATTGCAAAATTTTCGTTGCCAATGCAACAACTTTTTTTGAAAAAGTGTTGTTATTAT
>CAOJVB010000010.1 GCA_948444845.1 uncultured Clostridiaceae bacterium
AATATAATAGTAAAGAACGGTACTTAGAAAACTTTCGAAGCTCTAAGTCATTCAATATAGCCTAGATTCTAGCAAAGATTCTAGGCACTTTTTATGAGATAAACTACTATATAGTATGATACAAATATTGTAATTTAATATATTAACAAAACAAACAAGAAATTGGAGGAATATAAAAATGAAAATATTAATTATTTGTAGTAAAGCATTTTATAAGGATATAGCACCAATAAAAGAAAGATTAGAAAAAATGGGGCATATAATTGAACTACCAAATTCATATTATGAACCAGATGCAGAAAAGAAAAGTTGGGATTTAGGAGAAAAGGAACATAGTGAATTTAAAGCGAGAATGTTTAGAATGAGTGAAGAAAGAATTGCAAAAGTGGATGCTGTCTTAACACTAAATTTTGATAAGAATGGAAAGAAAAATTATATAGGAGGAGCAACATTTATTGAGATATATGAAGCATTTATGAAAAATAAAAAAATATACTTATATAATGATATTCCAGAAGGTATGTTATATGATGAAATATCTGGATTTTCACCAATAGTAATAAATGGAGAGTTAAGTTTAGTAAAATAATAATATTTAAATATATATTTACAAAAGTGTAATTGAACTCTATAATATAAACAATGAAAAAAGTAAGAAAACTTACATTAGACAACTATTTATAATCGATTTAAATAGCTGAAACACTTGAGAAATATGGAACTTAACAGAGGTTAATTGCCAATTGGACTGGTTGTCAGCTCCATTGGTGTTTCTGTTCGAACTAATAGAACAGATAGATACAAATATCATTCTGAAAAGGATGGTATTTTTTGGTTGAAAAAATGTCATCCAAAAAGAAGGGAGGGTGTTTAAAAATGAAGATAATTAAGCAAGAACTACAACTTGGGAAATGTCTAAAACAAAGGCTTGAATTTATATATGAGTTTTCTAAAGTTACTCCTACTTTTATCAATGGTAGTATTAGAAAATTATCGAAAACTAATCTTACATATATGGAGCCACATAGAGTGATAATTAAAATATTACTTTTTTAGTTTTTTATTATTCAAATTTAAATTCATTTGAATATTTTTACATAGAAAATAAACCCTCCTTATTAAACTTTTTTGTCTAATAATTTGGGTTTACTTCACTTTTGATTTCAGAAAAAACTTAAGATTTAATTAATAATATTAAAAAGAATAAAATATGTAGTATAATATTAAATAATAAGGATATTTTAGAGTTCAGGTTTATTAAAATTTAAAATAGAGAAATTATAGTTTTTTATATAATGCTATAAAAAATATATTAAATAAGGAGAGAAAAAAGTGAAGAAAAAGAAAATAATAAAATATGCAATAATGATAGTAATAGCAATAATAGTTATACTTGCAATAATATATTTAGCACCAATAATGAAAGATATATCTACAAAAGAAGGTCAAATAGCATTTAAACAGAAAATAGATAATTTAGGGATAGCAGGTTTCATAATACTTTTTTTATTAGAATTAGCTCAAATATTCTTTGTAGTAATACCAGGAGAACCACTAGAAATACTTGCAGGAATGTGTTATGGAGCTATAGGAGGAACAATATTTATAACAGTATCGGTATTTATAACAACAACAATATTATATTTTGCAGTAAAAAAATATGGTAAAAAATTTATATATGAATCATTTAAAAAAGAAAAAATAGATAAAATAGAAAACAGTAAAATATTAAAAAATCCTAAAAAAGTAGAAATAATAATGATTATATTATTCTTAATACCAGGAACTCCAAAAGACTTATTAGTATATATAGGTGGTTTACTTCCAATAAAACCACTAAAATTCATATTAATATCAACATTTGCAAGATTTCCATCAGTAATATCATCAACAATAGCAGGAGTAGGAATAGTAAATGGAAATATACAAATGACAATAGCAGTATATGCTGTAACGTTTATAATTACAGCAATTGTATTATCTATAATAAATATATTTGACAAAAATAAAGAAACAAAGCAAGCGTTACAATCTCTAAAATAAAATTTTATAAATAATAGAGTTTATCTAATTACAAGTTAGAAATTGTTAAGAAAACTTACAAACTATAAAATAAATACTTAATATATGGAAATAGAGGGGCACCGTTTGAGGGAATACCTTTTTGGCAAGACATCACTGTGCCCTTTAATTTTATATAGAAAAAATAGATTTTGAAATGAAGAAATATGTTCATATAATAATTAAAGGTTACAAATCATGACCACTCTTTCAAAGTGTGGTTATGATTTGTAACCTTTAAAAATAAAAACCGAACAAAATTTCAAAAAAACTATTGACAAAATAAAAAATAAGATATAGAATAAACACATAAAAACAAACAAGAGTTTTAAAAACAAAAATTTGCAAGGAGTGGTAAAAAATGAATTTATTAAAAAATAGAAATAATATAATAACATATACAGTGAATAAAAAAGACTATAGCAGTTTATATATATCAGTAGAAAATGGAGAAGTCATTATTAATGCTCCTTGGTATATGGCAAGTAGCCAAATACAAAAAATAGTAGAAGAGAAAAAGCAATGGATTTTAAATAAAATAAATGAATATGAAAAAGCATGTGAAAAAAAGAAAATAATAGCAGAATATACAAAATTAAAAACAGTAAAAGTATTAGGGCAAAATTATGATCTAGCAATAAAATACAAAAATATAAAAAAACCAAACCTATCTATTGAAAATGGGCAAATATTAGTAACACTTCCAAATAAATATAAAAAGATGAATAATGAGCAAATAATAAAAATGTTAATAGAAAAAATGTATGACATGATCGCAAAAAAAGAAATAGAAAGAGCAATGGAAAAAACAAGAATAATGATGCAAATTGCTCCTGAAAACTATGAAATTGTAAGAATGAAGAATAATATTGCTACATGTGTAAATAGAAATATTATAATAAATCCAGATATTGTTATGTATAATAGAGAGACGATTGAATATATAGTAACTCATGAATTTTGTCATTTAAAATATAAAAATCATACAAAATCTTTTTATAATATGTTACAAACATATATGCCAAATTATGAGAAAATAGAAGAAGAATTAAATAAAATATCATATTAAACAAAGAAAGAAAAAATGTTTAATAAATAACACTAAAATTAAATATAAAAACTCTATTCAACTATTTAGAAAAACTGAATATAATTAATTTAGGAGGTAATAAAAATATGGATGGAGTATATGAAACAGGTATAAACACACCAATGGGGAATATTAATGCAAGAATAGCATTAAAACAAACAGGAGACATTATAAATGGAATGGTAGAAATAATGGGCTCAAAAAATGCACTTTCACAAGGAAAAATAAATGGAAACAAGTGCTTTTTTCAGGGGCAAATGAAAAATAATATGTTAACAATAAAATATGATATAACAGGAGAATTAATAGGAAATAACTTAAATATTTATGCAAAAACAAATATGGGAGAATTCAAATTACAAGCTAAAAAAGTAGGATAATAAAATAATATAGCAAATACATTCGAAGATGTATGCATCTTCGAATATATTTATTATACTATTTTATTCTAGTATCAATTTATTTTGATAAATTGATACTAGAATAAATTTTTATATTTCACAATTTAATTTTTTTTGATTTAATATTTGAATTTTTATTTCAGTAATATTAGATGTCTCATTTATAATATTTATAAATTCATTCATTGCATTTTCAAGCTCTGTAATACTTCAAAACGTATCAAACATTATTAGTACTTCAGAAGTATTTTCATCTATCTTAGTAATCTCACTATCCTTATGATTCCAATATCTACAAACAGGAACATCACCACAATAATAGCATATTTCTGCTGGATTTTTCATTTTTTTCTAATTGACCTGGGAGTCTAATTGGCTCAAATTTAACTCTTCCTTGAATTGGATATTGTAATGTTAATTCTTTATATGGTAATTTTGCAATATCATATTTTGAACTTATATTGAATTGAGTAATACATGTAATAATTTGTATTTTTTCAACTTGATAAAATAACTAGTTTTGATGTGGATGGGCAGAATCGACCATAAATAAACTGTTAAAGTTCATATAAATTTGGTTTGGCTGGGGTGGTAAGATTCGAACTTACGAATGATCGGGTCAGAGCCGATTGCCTTACCACTTGGCGACACCCCAATATATATAATTATATCATTTTAAATGAGTAAATATATAATATCATAATGAAAAATAAAAATCTAGTATAAAACAATGAATTTTTTATAATTTGTGAAATAATATATAAAATATGGAAATAATATAATTAAAATTATAAAAAAGGAGAATGTAAAGTGAAAGATTATTTAGGTATTGAAAGTGTAAAAGCACTAGAAGTTTTTGACTCAAGGGGGAATCCAACTGTTCAAGTAGAAGTAATAACTCGGGGGGCGGGTTTTCTGGTGTAGCAATGGTGCCTTCAGGAGCTTCAACAGGAAGTTTTGAAGCAGTAGAGCTAAGAGATAAAGATGAAGATAGACTAGATGGAAAAGGTGTAAGCAAGGCTGTAAAAAATGTAAATACAAAAATAGCTAAAGCATTAGATAAAATGAATGTATATAATCAAATAGGAATAGATAAGGAACTAATAAAAATTGATGGTACAGAAAATAAAGGAACTTTAGGTGCAAATGCTACACTAGGAGTATCTATTGCAGTTGCAAAAGCGGCAGCAAATTCATTAGGTATGAGTTTATATAACTATTTAGGAGGAGTAAATGCCAATAAATTGCCAATTCCAATGATGAATATTTTAAATGGAGGAAAACATTCTGATAACAATATAAGTATACAGGAATTTATGATAATGCCAATAGGGGGGACAACATTTAAAGAAAGAATGGAAATGGGAGTACAAGTATATCATATATTAAAAAGAGTGTTAAAAGAAAAAGGTCATATTACAGCAGTAGGAGATGAGGGAGGCTTTGCACCAAATCTGAATGGAGAAGAAGAAGCTATAGAAGTTATATTAGAAGCTATAGAGAAAGCAGGATATATTCCAGGTGAAGAAATTGCACTAAGCTTAGATGTAGCAGCAACAGAAATGTGGGATGAAGCAAAAAAAATAGGCAAAGAGGGATATTATTTTTGGAAGAAAGATATATTTAAAACAAAAGAAGAAATGATAGAGTATATTATAGAACTTACAAATAAATATCCAATTATTTCAGTAGAAGATGGACTAGCAGAAGAAGATTGGGAATCATGGGAGCTATTAACAAAGAGAATAAGAAAAGGAGTACAATTAGTAGGAGACGATTTATTTGTAACTAATAAGAAAAGACTTTTATATGGAATAAAAAATAATGTTGCAAATGCAATATTAATAAAACCAAATCAAATAGGTACTATTTCAGAAACTTTAGACTGTATAGAACTTGCTAAAAGTAATGGATACAAAACTATAATATCACATCGCTCAGGAGAAACTGAAGACGTTAGCATAGCAGATATAGCAGTAGCAACAAATGCTATGCAAATAAAAACAGGAGCACCATGTAGAACTGATAGAGTTGCAAAATATAATAGATTATTAAATATAGAAGATGAATTAGAGAATTAAAAAGAAAGTGGCTTTGCAACACGAGTTGTCCAAGGCCTGTAACACCTACTATATGGAATATATTCCTAACATTTAATTTTTTCTATAATATAAAAAAGTGTGTCAATTTCATTAAATTTGTTTGACACACTTTTTATTATTTCTATTTCAAATTCTTATTATGTTTATAAAATTTTATACCTTGAACTATACAAAGTATTATAGCACCTAGAATGATAACAATTCCTAAAATTGTAGCACCAGTTTGAGGGATTGGATCAGGAGCAGTTGTGTTATCTTTTGGTGGTTCAGGTTTTGGCTCTGGTTTTGGTTCAGGTGTTGGATCTGGATTTGGTTCTGGGTCTGGTTCTGGATTTGGTTCTGGGTCTTTTAAAATTACTTTAACTTTTGGAGTAACATCAGAACTAATAATAACTTTTTGTCCGTCTTCATTTAGCACATTATCTGTAGTTATATCTACTTTTTCATTAGTATCTAATATAACATCAAGAATTTCTTCATTAATATTATCCTTTAATTTCAATTTATAAGATAAACTTGCTACTTCTCCATAGCCTAATTTATCAATATGCCATATTATCATATTATTTTGTAAATCTATACTAGGACTTACTGTTCCAATATTAGGTGATGAAACATATTCAAAATCAAAATTATCTACTATTTCTTGTGGAAAATAATCATATATATCTAAATTATTTAATACTTCATCTTTGGGTGCTATTAATTGGTCTAATATAACTTCAGAAATAGTTTCTTCAATTTCGCCATCAGTAATATTATAGAATTTCCCAACAGTAGGGTTTTCAGGAGAACCAAATACTTCTTCAGCTAAATCTTTAAATGGTCTATTAGTTTGAGCTGATTCTACACGATCTCCTAAACCAGTCATTACAGAAAGTAATTGAATTCCATTATTATCTATAGCAAGTAAAGCATTTTTAGTATTTGTTGCAGTGACTCCAGAATATAATATTCTATCACTTCCAAGCGAAACATTAGGCACGCCATCTGTTAATAGAACTATAAATTTACTTTCACAATTTCCAGTAAATTGACTACTAGCAAGTGTTATGCCAGCTTCAATATTAGTAGTTACACCAACTGGACTATTAGGGTCATCATGTTCTATAAGGTATATAAAGTCATCATAAATAGAATCTATTGCATTTAGTACATCATCTTTAGAATTTGTTAAACCAGTTCTAAGTTCGGCATCACTTATAGTTCCTCTGTTTTCACCTGTTGAGAAACTAATCACGCTTAAATTAACAGTATTTAACTTTAATAATTCACTTGCTAGAACCTTAGCAGAGTCTACAACTGCTTCCATTCTTATGCCACCTGTATATATTGTATTTTTCATACTTCTAGAGTTATCAATTACAAGAACTATTTCACTTGGCTTATCTAGTGGTAAAACAGCATTGTTGGTAACTTTTAAACCAATAGTTAGTTCCTTTTTCTCTAAATCATAGTCAATGATTTTCTTTTCAAATATAGCTTTATCAGTAATATTAATAGTACAAACATTATCTTCTACAATTTCAAAACTAGCATTTTGGGAAGAAACAAAAGTTGCTGAAACGCTTGTAGAAATAACTAAAATTGATATTAAAGAAAGTAAAGCTACCTTAATTAATTTTTTCATATATTATCAATTCCCTTCTTATAAATATAATTATTCTTATTAAATTATAGTATAAGTAGAAGTAGTTTTCAACAATTTGGTGAAAATGAAATAAAAATGTAATAATTAAGTGGAAATGAAATAAAATTGTAATATATTATAGAAAAAAATATATAAATATGTTACAATAAAAAACACTATAAGTTGAGAGGAAAGTAGAAATGCAAAATTTATTAGGAATATTAATATCATATATATTTATAGGGGGAGTTATAATATTAGCACAACTTTTTGAAAAATTTGGGAAAGAAGCAAGCAGAAAGTTTATACATATATCACTTGCAAATTGGTGGTTTATAGCAATGCACTTTTTTGACAATGTAATTTGGGCTTCATTAGTACCATTGAGTTTTGTAATAATAAACTATATATCATATAAGAAAAATTTGATAAAAGTAATGGAACGAGAAAGCCAAGACGGTTTAGGAACAGTATATTATGCTTTATCACTATTAATAATTGAAATATTCACATTTGGAATTGTAAAAAGACCAGAGATAGGTTTATGCAGTATATTAATAATGGGATATGGAGATGGATTTGCAGCAGTAATAGGAAAAAGAATGAAAAGTTATGAATATAAAATAGGAAATACGAAAAAAACACTAGCAGGTTCACTAACAATGTTTATAATAACATTTATAATAATAGCAATATTTTCAAGTACAGTAGGAGTAAAAATATGGTTACTAAAATCAATAATAACAGCAGTAATATTAACAATAATAGAAGCAATATCAATAAAAGGAACAGATAATATAACAATACCAATTTTAGCATGTATATTACTAATTTTAATGTAGGAAAAAATGATAATTGTAATATTATGTTGTGGAATTGATAGTTTGAGGGAGTTAACTAACTTTAAAGAAATTATTTGAATTAATAATGAATAGTGAATAATGAATAATAAAAAAGCGAGGGATGCAAAAAAAAATGGATAAAATATTAGAAAAAGTAAATAGCCCAGAAGATTTAAAAGAACTTAATATAAAAGAAAAAGAACAATTAGCAAAAGAAATAAGAGAGAATATTATAAATACAGTATCAGTAACAGGAGGACATCTAGCATCAAACTTAGGTGTTACAGAACTTACTATTGCCCTTCATAGTATCTTTGATACTCCAAAGGATAAAATAGTGTGGGATGTAGGACATCAAACTTATGTGCATAAAATATTAACAGGAAGAAAAGATAAAATGGATACCTTAAGGCAATTAGGTGGGATATCTGGTTTTCCAAAAATAAAAGAATCAGAATATGATAGTTTTGATACAGGTCATAGTAGTACATCAATATCAGTAGCACTTGGTATGGCAAGAGCAAGAGATATACAAAAAGAAGATAATAATGTGATTGCAGTAATTGGTGATGGGGCACTAACAGGAGGAATGGCTTTAGAGGCGCTAAATGATGCAGGAAATAGTAAAACAAAATTAATAGTAATATTAAATGACAATGAAATGAGTATATCAAAAAATGTAGGAGGAATTTCACAGTTTTTAACTAAATTACGAACAAGGAAATTTTATAAAAAATCTAATAATAGTATAAGAAAAACATTAGAGAAGACACCAAAAATAGGAACTAAAATTATAAGAATAGCAAGAAGAGTAAAATATAGTTTAAAACAATTATTTTTACCTAATATGTTTTTTGAAGACTTAGGGTTTAAATATTTAGGCCCAGTAGATGGACATGATATAGAAAGACTAGAATGGATTTTAAAATTAGCAAAAAAGGAACAAGAACCAGTACTTGTGCATGCCATCACTAAAAAAGGAAAAGGATATAAGCCAGCGGAAGAAAATCCAGATAGATTTCATGCAACAGGAAGTTTTGAAATAGAAACAGGAAAGCCAAATAAAGAGAAGAAAAAGGATTATTCAGCAGTATTTGGAGAGAAATTAGTAAAATTAGCTAACAATAACGAAAAGATAGTAGCAATAACAGCAGCAATGACAGATGGAACGGGATTAAAAGAATTTAAAGAAAAGTATCCTAACAGATTTTTTGATGTAGGAATAGCAGAACAGCATGCAATTGGTTTAGCAGCAGGACTGGCAAAAGCAGGACTAAAACCAGTTGTTCCAATATATTCATCATTCTATCAAAGAGCTTATGACCAAGTAATACATGATATATGTATAGAAAACATGCCTGTTGTTCTATGTGTGGATAGAGCAGGAATAGTTGGGAATGATGGGGAAACACATCAAGGGTTATTAGACTTAGCATTTTTTAATATAGTACCAAACCTAACAATAATGGCACCAAAAGATTTCAAAGAATTAGAAGACATGTTAGAATACGCTATAACTCTAAACTCACCAGTAGTAATAAGATATCCAAGAGGTGGAGAAAATGAACAAGTAAAATTTGAAAAACATGAAGAAATAATAAAAGGAAAAGCAGAAATAATAAAAGAAGGAAAAGATATAAGCATAATAAGTATAGGAAAAATGGTAGAAAAAGGTATGAAAATGGTAGAACAATTAGAAAAACAAGGAAAAAGTGTAGAGCTAATAAATGCAAGATTTTTAAAACCATTTGATGAAGAGAAAATAATAGAAACAATTACAAAAACAAAAAATGTAATAACAATAGAAGATGCAAGTATAGTAGGTGGATTAGGAACAAAAGTAAAAGAAATAATAGCAGAAAATAAACTAGAAAATGTAAACTTACAATGTTATGCATACCCAGATAAATTCATAGAAGCACGGAAACGTTGGAGAATTAGAAGAAAAATATTTATTAAAAAATTAGCCGTTTTTCCAAGTTGATACATTAAAAAAGCTACTATACAATATTTAATTTTTACTAGGAAAGTCGAAAAAATAAAAAATTGGAGAAAATATGGATAGAAGTATTATAAACAAATATAAGAACGAAAACGATAGATTATTAATATCAAAATTAATAGATAAAATAAGATTTTGTGAAACAAAAAATAAAATTCAAACCACAGATTTCATAGATGAAAGAGAGCAAAAACTATTGGATAACTTTATGAAATCACAAAAGATATATAACTACTTTCTTACAGGTGGATTTGAAGAAGCAGAAAGAAAAATATTAGTAATTTATCCAGAAAAGTTAACTGATATAATACAAAATATTAATCTAAATGAATATATAAATTCTATAAGAATAATACTACCAAGTGAAATGAATGGGGAATATACACATAAAAATTACTTAGGTGGATTGATGAAATTAGGAATAGCAAGAGAAAAAATAGGGGATATTTTGGTAGATGAAGAAGGGGCAGATATTTTAATAATGCCAGAAATGCTAAAATTTCTAATTACAAATATACCAAGTTTAACAAGATTTAGTAAATCTAAAATAGAACAAATACAATTAGAAAACTTACGAAAAATAAAAATAAAAACACAAAATATAAAAATAACAGTTGCATCAATGAGACTAGATAATATAGTTTCTGAATTAGCAAAGTGTTCAAGAGGTAAAGCAAATGAAATATTAGTACAAGAAAGAGTATTAGTGAATCATGAAATAATACAGAAATCTTCAAAAGAAGTAAAGGAAAATGATATTGTAACAATTAGAAGCAAAGGTAGATTTATAATAAAAAGTATAGTAGGAAATAGTAGGAAAGGGAGAACTTTTATAGAAGTAGAAAAATTTGTGTAACCTATTGAACTATGTAACATAATATGATAAAATATAAAACATGAAAAGGTAGTATGCCTTTCGAAGTAACTTCGAGAGGTAATAATGTTACTTCCTATAAATGCTCAAAAGCAAAGTAATAAAAGAAAAAGGTGCTGTAAAAAAGGAAAGATTTGGGACGCGTCAAAAACTTTCCTTTTTTTACAGCCCCTTTTCTATTGATTTTAAAAACACGATATGTTAAAATACCAATATAAAAAAGTTCCCAGCCACTGCATAATGCGACTGTAACAGGCAAAGCCTTAACAGTCGACAGCAAAAAGGGACAGATTTCCCATTTGGAAACGTCTCTAATGGGAAGTAAGGAGAAAACGAAATTGGAAGACAAGAAAAAATATATTAGAAATTTTAGTATAATTGCACATATAGACCACGGAAAATCAACATTAGCTGATAGATTAATAGAAATGACAGGTGTCCTTTCAAAACGTGAAATGGAAGCACAAGTTTTAGATAATATGGATATAGAAAAAGAACGTGGAATTACTATTAAATCTCAAGCTGTTAGAATGAAATATAAAGCAAAAGATGGAAATGAATATGAACTTAACTTAATAGATACACCAGGACATGTAGATTTTAACTATGAAGTATCAAGAAGTTTAGCAGCATGTGATGGAGCTATATTAGTAGTAGATAGTAGTCAAGGTGTAGAAGCACAAACACTTGCAAATGTGTATTTAGCAATAGATAACAACCTAGAAATATTGCCAGTTATAAACAAAGTAGATTTACCAAATGCTAGACCAGATGAAGTTAAAAATGAAATAGAAGATATTATAGGCATACCTGCCCAAGATGCACCTTGTATTTCAGCGAAATCTGGACTTAATGTAGATGAGGTTTTAGAAAGAATAGTAACAGACTTACCAGCTCCTAAAGGAGAAAAAGAAGAAAAACTAAAATGCTTAATATTTGACTCAATATACAATGATTATAAAGGTGCAATAGCATATGTCAGAGTAAAAGATGGCACAGTCAAAGTAGGAGACGAAATACTACTTATGGCTACAAATAAAACCTTTGTAGTAACAGAGGTGGGACATTTTGAACCAGGAAGCTATGAACCATGTGAAATGCTAGAAGCGGGAGAAGTAGGATATATAGCAGCAAGCATAAAAAGCTTATCAGATGTAAGAGTTGGTGATACAATAACCTTAAAAAATGATAAGGCGAGTCAGCCACTACCTGGATATAAGAAAGTAAACCCAATGGTGTATTGTGGTTTATACCCAATAGATGGAAGCGACTACGAAAACTTAAAAGTAGCCTTAGAAAAACTAAAATTAAATGATGCTGCACTAGAATATGAAGCAGAGACCTCAAATGCATTAGGCTTTGGTTTTAGATGTGGATTTTTAGGTTTACTTCACTTAGAAATAATAGAAGAAAGACTAGATAGAGAGTTTGACCTAAGCCTAATTACAACATCACCATCAGTTATATATAAAGTGTATAAAACAGATGGAACAATGATTGAACTATATAATCCATCAGACCTACCACCATCAAACGAAATATCATATATGGAAGAACCATTTGTAACAGCCGAAATCCTAACACCAAAAGAATTTGTAGGAAATATAATGGAAATATGCCAGAATAGACGTGGAATATATATTGATATGAAATATTTAGATGAAAACAGAGTAACACTAATATATGAATTACCACTAAATGAAATAATATACGATTTTTTCGATAATTTAAAATCACGAACAAAAGGTTATGCATCATTTGACTATGAAATAAAAGACTATAGACGTTCAGAGCTAGTAAAACTAGATATATGGGTAAATGGAGAAGGAGTAGATGCACTATCATTTATAGTACACAAAGATTCAGCATATGAAAGAGGACGAAAAATGATAGAAAAACTAAAAACATGTATACCAAGGCAATTGTTTAGCATACCACTACAAGCAGTAATAGGAGGAAAAATAATAGCAAGAGAAACAATATCAGCAATGAGAAAAGATGTACTTGCAAAATGTTATGGTGGAGACATAACAAGAAAGAAAAAATTACTAGAAAAGCAGAAAAAAGGTAAAAAGAAAATGCGTCAAATAGGAAATGTAGAAATACCACAAGAAGCATTTTTAAGTGTACTAAAATTGGATGAAGAATAGGAACAAAAGTAGTATAGAAAAAAATTAGAATCCTCTCTAAAGGGATGCTAATATAAAACTATAAATTATTAAGTTTTTCTTCTAAATGCTCTATTTTTTTATTACAAAGCTCATATTGAGAAGAATAAAAATTATACTGGTTCATATATTCAGAATATCTTTCAAAATGATGATTATAATCTGAAAGATAAAAAGAATCATAAGGATGGAGTTTATAATTAGATAAACAACTTTCCATATAATCTTTTTCAAGTGATACTGTTGATTTAGAAAATGCGGCTAATTGAGCAAAAACTGAAGAATTAGACCTTAGTTTACAAAGTTTACTAAGTAAGTATTGCTTGTGCCGATCTTTCAAAAATGTAGTAACAATATTCATAAACATATCCTCCTATAGCATAGAAGCTACTTTTTTTAATAAGAGCAAGGCCAACTTTGAGTTAGTATATTTTGTAAGAAACTAGTTAGCGCCTTATAAATAAGGCACTAACTAAATGATTATAATGTATAAACCTTCAACTGTTTAACTTGTTTAACTTTTTTTCAATTCTTTTAATTTTCCTTTGTGTAATAGTATACATATGCTCAAAATAATTATAATTGCTATAGAATACATCAGAATTAGAAGGAAAATTATCCAACAAAGAATTAAAATAGCATCTTTGAAAGTTGCATGTACAGTAACTAGAGGTACAACCTGAATTTATAAGTTTAGCACAAACTTCTGCATCTTCTAAATAATTATTAGATTGCTTCTGTAAAATAGCTAACTTATTTAATAATACCTCGTTCCGACGATTTTTCAAAAATGTAATTACATTCATAGAAAATACCTCCTTGAATTTTAAAAGGTTAATAAGATATAATAAGTATATAATATAAATTGACATAAGTCAATAATAAATGATAAAAATATAAAAAGAAAGGGAATAAAAAATGAAAGAAAATAATAATAGCAAAGTTTCCAAAAAAGGACAGATACATCAAAAAGAGACGAACAAAACTGAACAAGACCAAGTAGAAGGTAGAAATTCAGTAATAGAACTATTAGAAAGCAAGAGAGACATAAACAAAATATATATACAAACTGGTGAAAGGCATGGCTCAATTAACAAAATAATAGCAATGGCAAAAGAAAGGAAAATTATAATTTCCGAAATAAGCAAAGAAAAATTAAACCAAATAGCACAAACTGAAAACCCACAAGGAGTAATAGCAATAGTGCCACCATTTGACTACTCATCAGTAGAAGAAATTTTATTTGAAGCAAATACTAGACAAGAAGAACCTTTTGTAGTAATATTAGATGGAATAGAAGATGTTCACAATTTAGGTTCAATTATAAGAACCGCAGAAACCGCAGGAGTACATGGAATAATAATACCAAAAAGAAGAGCAGCAAGCGTAAATGCAACAGTAAATAAAGTATCAGCAGGAGCGGTAGAACATATGAAAATTGCAAGAGTAAACAACTTAGTAGAAACAATGAAATACTTAAAAGAGCAAGGCTTATGGATATGTGGTACAGATATGGAAACAAAAACATATTACTATGACCAAAACTTAAGAGGCCCACTAGCAATAGTTATAGGAAGCGAAGGATTTGGAATGAGTAGGCTAGTAAAAGAAAATTGTGATTTTCTAGTAAAAATACCAATGAAAGGGAAAGTGACATCATTAAATGCTTCAGTATCAGCGGGAATAGTAATATACGAAGCAGTAAAACAAAGAAAATAAAGAAGTCAGAATATCATAAATATAATAAGGAAGCATTGTAGGGGGCGCACTTAGGGCGACCTGTTCTACAAAGAAATTACTAAAAAAATTCAACATCTGACTTCAAAATAAAAGGGAGGAAAAAATAATATGTATTACGGAAGAAAAAAAGGATTAATTATAGGAATAATAGTAGCTGTAGTAGTAATATTAATAGCAATTATAGGAGTATTTGTAGTGTTAAAAACAGATTTATTCAAATCAAATAAAACACTATTTTGGAAATATGCATCTTTACAATTAGAAAGCTTTAACCAAACACCAAATATACAACTAGAAGAAATAGAAAAGCTAAAAGCACAAAGCCCATATACGTATCAAGGGGAATTGACTTTAGATTCAGATGATGCTTCTTTAGAAAATATAAAATTAAATATAATTGGTGAAAATGATAAAATAAATGAATATTCACATGTAAATGCTAAAATGGACTATGCAAATAATATATTATTTGATGTAGACTATGTAAAAAATGATAATGTATATGCATTAAAATCAGACGAAATAGTTACAGCATATTTAGGAGTAAGAAACGAAAACTTAAAAGTACTATTTCAAAAATTAGGTGTGCAAGATACATCAAGTATTCCAGACGAAATAACAGTAAATAACTATTCAGAAATATTAAAATTCTCAAAAGAAGAATTAGAACACATAAAAGAAACATATACAAATGTAATAGCAAATACTATAACAAATGAAAGCTATAGTAGGCAAACAAGTGCAGTAGTAGAAAGAGATGGAGCAAGTTATAACACAACTTCATATAGATTAGACTTAAGTAGCGACCAAATAGCAAGCATATTAGAAAATATACTAAATACATTAAAAACAGATAGTATAACATTAAACTTAGTTGTAGAAAAAGCTAAATTATTAGATTTGACAGATGAAGAAATAACAATAGAAGACCTAATAAATGCTATAGACGAGGCTATTTCAGAGCTTGAACAAGAAGAGTTTCAAGATATATCATTCGTAGTATATAACTATAAGGGAGAAACAATACAAGCAGAAATAATAGTAAGAAACCAAGGCAAAGTAACTATAAATGCAAAAAAAGATAATATAAAGATGACATATGAAAGTTATGAAGAAGAAAATAATGTAACAATAGAGTTAATAAATAATGTAACAACAACTAGCTCAAATATGCAAGTAAAAATGGATATAAATGGTGAAACACAAGTAAACATAGATTTAATAAATAATGGCTCAGTAGCACAAAGAAGCTTAAATACAACATGTGGAATATCAGTAGTAAACGAAGAAACAGAAGTAACTGCTACTTATAATCAAACAATAGAATTTATAGATGAATTAGAAGAAACAATAACGTTAGATGAAACAAATAGTGTAGTACTAAATGACTACAATGCTCAAGATATGAAAGCATTAATAGAGGCAATATCCACAAGAACAACAGAGGTAATAAGGCAAAAAAGTTCAAACGTTATTGGCAAATATTATAGTAAATTCAGCGTATAATACAATACAAAATGACAATACTTTTAATAATTTATCCAATACATCAATACAAGCATATAATTCGAAGTTTACACCATATATAGGTGAAAATATATTTGGAAGTAATGTGAAAGCATTATGCGATCAAGTAAGAGCAAACAATATAACCGATAGTACAAAGCAAGTAAAGATAATATATACTAATAATATGATAGAAGCGATTACATCAGAAGAAATACAGACATTAAAAAGTCAACTAAAGACTGAAAAAAAGTATAAAGTAGAAGCAGAATATTCGGAAACTACAAAGTTGATAGAAAGAATAACTATAACAGAATAATGTAATAATGTATATACTAAATAAAAAGTAATATAAAAATAAGGAGATATTAAAATTAAATTTTAATATCTTTTTATTATCTAATATATAGAAAAAGTAAAAAGAATATGATATAGTACAATTATAAAAATCAAAAATAGGAAAAGGAAAAAACAATGGAATATAAAGAAGAGATATTAGAAAAATGCTTGCCAAAGTATTTAGAAGAAGACTTAAAAAAATTAAAAGAAGGAATAGAAAATAATGTAAGTTATATAGATTGCTTAATAAACGAACTACAAGGTTCAGTAAATAGCGCATTTATAGATGGAGACATTACAGAAGAACAATGCGACTATCTATATGAGAAATATATTAGAATGGAGAAATAAAATGATTGATTTTACAAACTGTGAAATAAACAATTTCAAATATTATGGAGGAAAAAATGGAGGAAAAATATGCATAAAATACAATAATGAAGATTATATGCTAAAGTTCCCAGGTGTAAAAGATAAGATATCAGAACATGCATATTCAAATAGTTGCATTTCAGAATATATAGCATGTAATGTATTAAAAACATTAGGTTTAAATGTACAAGATACTATATTAGGTACATATACATTAAACGGAAAAGAAAAAGTTGTTGTAGCTTGTAAAGATTTTACTACAAATGGTAGTGTATTAAAGCAATTTGCAGAACTAAAAAACAGCCAAATAGAAACATCTAAAAATGGATATGGAACAGAACTTACAGAAGTAATAGAAACAATAGAAAACCAAATAGTATATGATGAAAAAAAACTAATGGAATTTTTTTGGGATATGTTCATAGCAGATAGTTTAGTAGGCAACTTTGATAGGCATAATGGAAACTGGGGATTTTTGATAAATGAGAATTTAAGGAAAATTGAAATTGCTCCTATATATGATTGTGCATCATGTTTATATCCACAATTAGAGGATGAACAAATAAAAGAAATTATAAATAGTGATGAAGAAATGGAAGCAAGAGTATTCATTTTCCCAACATCAGCGTTAAAATTAAATGATAAAAAAATAAATTATTTTGAATATATAAATTCATTAGAAAATGAAGAATGTAATAAAGCATTACTTAGAATTTTCCCTAAAATTAATACACAGAAAATTAATGATATTATAGAAAAAATTCCTTGTATTTCTGAAATTAGAAAAGAATTTTATAAAAAGATATTAAATATGAGGTATGAAAAAATACTGAAAGTAAGTTACGAAAAATTGATAAAAAATAAACAAAAAACTCTTGACTAACATAAAATAAGAGTCTATAATAATAATTAGTTAAATACAAAAAACAAAAATGGGACAAAGTAAAATAAAGGTTACTTAAAAAGAGAGAGTTTGTCATCGGCTGAAAGCAAACTTAAAGAAAACATATTTGAAAAACTACCTCATTGTTTCTAGAAAAAAGCTAGACGTAGTACTTGCGTTAAAAGTATAAATTAAGTAAAAATTAGGATGGAACCGTGTAAAAGCACTCCTATGCTCAAAAGGCATAGCGAGTGCTTTTTTGAATGAAAATGAAATCGAGTAGGGGCGATTATTTCTTAGCTGTTCGAACGAAGTGAGTTACAGATAAGTTATGCGTCAGTGCAATCGCCCGCTCTTCGAAGAAATTACTTAAGTGAATAGTTAATAGTGAAGAGTACAAATCAGAGATTTAATGTAGGGGTCGCACTTTGGGAGACCTGAGAGGCGTAATTCTATTTTTGAACAAAGAAAATTTTAAGAGCGGTGAGAATTCCTAAAATAAAGAATGAATAGTGAAGAGTGAATAATGAATAATACACGCTTCGCGTGAAAGGAGAAGAAAGGAAAATGTTTAAAATTAAATTAGAAGGTGGAAGAACAACAGAAGTAGAGGAAAGCATGTACTGGCACACAACAGCCCACATACTAGCACAAGCAGTAAAAAGACTATTTCCAAATTACAAATTAACAATAGGTCCAGCAATAGAAAATGGTTTCTATTATGATTTTGATGTAGAAAAACCATTTACAGAAGAGGACTTAGCAAAATTAGAAGAAGAAATGAAAAATATAATTAAAGAAGATTTAATAATAGAAAGATTTGAACTTCCTCGTGAAGAAGCAATAAAACTAATGAGCGATCGAGAAGAACCATATAAAGTAGAATTAATAAAAGAACTACCAGAAGGAGAAATAATATCATTCTATAAACAAGGAGAATTTGTTGAACTTTGCCGTGGCCCACATCTTCCAAGTACAGGAAAAGTAAAAGCTATAAAATTAACATCAATGTCATCTGCTTACTGGAAAGGAGAAGCAAAAAATAAATCACTTCAAAGAGTATATGGAATATCATTCCCAAAAGCAAGCGAACTAGAAGAATACTTAACTAAATTAGAAGAAGCAAAACAAAGAGATCATAGAAAATTAGGAAAAGAACTAGGAATATTTATGACACATGACTTAGTAGGAAAAGGACTTCCAATGTACTTACCAAATGGATATATAGTATGGGAATTATTAGAAAACTATATAAAGGGAAAAGAAAAGAAACTAGGTTACAAACACGTGCTAACACCACCATTAGCAACAGTAGACCTATACAAAACATCAGGACACTGGGATCACTACAAAGATGGAATGTTTCCTAAAATGGAAGTAGAGGGAGAAGAATTCGTACTTCGCCCAATGAACTGCCCACACCATATGATGGTATATGCAAACTCTATACACTCATATAGAGACCTACCAATAAGAATAGGTGAAATAGCAAGAGATTGTAGATTTGAAGCAAGTGGAACACTAAAAGGAATAGAAAGAGTAAGAACCTTCTGCCAAAATGATGCACACCTTTTTGTAACACCAGAGCAAATAGAAGAAGAATTCAAAACAGTAGTAAACTTAATACTAGAAGCATATAAAGACTTAAATATTACAAATTATCATTTTGAATTATCATTAAGAGACCCAGAAGATAAAGTAAAATATCATCCAGACGACGAAATGTGGAACAACGCAGAAAACAAATTAAGAAAAGTTTTAGATGATATTGGAATTCCTTATGTAGAGAAAATAGGAGAAGCAGCATTTTATGGACCAAAATTAGATGTTCAAGTAAAACCAGCAGTAGGAAACGAATATACACTATCTACTTGCCAACTAGACTTCTGCTTACCAGCAAAATTCAATTTAGCTTATATAGATAAAGATGGAGAAAAGAAAATGCCAGTAGTGCTTCACAGAGCAGTTTTTGGAAGTATAGATAGATTTATAGCATACTATTTAGAAGAAACAAAAGGAGCACTACCAACATGGCTTGCACCACTTCAAGTAAAAGTACTTCCAATTACTGATAAACAACTAGACTATGCAAAAGAAGTTTATAACAAATTATTAGAAAAAGAAATTCGTGTAGAATTAGATTCAAGACAAGAAAAACTAGGCTACAAAATACGTGAAGCACAAATGGGAAAAGTTCCATATATACTAGTAATAGGAGATAAAGAAATAGAAGCTGGAGCAGTTGGAGTAAGAGCAAGAAGTGAAGGAGATATAGGACAAATGCCAGTAGAAGACTTTATAACTCGTATAGAAAGCGAAATAAAGAATTACAGCTTATAAAAATATGTAAACTAATCAAAAAAGACTTGCAAAATATGCTAATTTGAGATATAATAATGATAGAATATTTTTAAGGAGGAAGTTTTATGCATTTTGGAACAATTGAACATCGGAGAGTAACAATTAAGGAACTAGCAAAAAAGAAAGAGCTTAAAAGGAAGATTGATGAGTATCAGCGACAGGTACAATGCTATTCAATTATGGATAAGGATAAAATTATGATAAACAAAAGTGACATTGCTGATGTCATGTATCTATCAATTTATAATGAAAGCAAGAAACCAATAGGATTGCTTAAACTTACTTTAAGCAATGATGAGAAAGCAGGCTACTTTGAAATCTCTATTCCAAATCCAGAATGGAGCAGAAGATATGGAACGGAAGCAGTACATCAATTTGTAAAAAGATGTAGTAAAACATCAATTGAAGAGCTAATCGCAAACGAAAAAAATGCTATTGTTTCAAGATATAAATCAGAAAGACCTGAACTGTTTTCTAGTGACAAAAAAAGTGATAACAACCAAGTGCAGTATAAATATCTAAAAGCATAAAAACAACCAAAAACACTACTTTAGCAATAAAAGTAGTGTTTTTTTTGAGTTAAAATACATTTTTTTTACAAATATACTTGAAAAATAATAAAAAAATATATAAAATATTTTAAGTATAAAAATACAAAAGACTTTATATTTATATTGCTCTTAGGATATTTATAGATAGCAGAATTAGAAGCAAAAAAGAATAAAGCTAAAAGTATAGATAACAACCTAAATTGTTTATGGTCTAAAGTATAATATATTAAATTAAAAGAAAAAATAGGAGGAAAAAATGGCAGGAAAACATTCAGCAAATGGTAGAGATATTAGAAAAAGAGATATACAAAATAGAGATATGCAAAGGCGAAGGAACGATACAACGAAACAAATACGCAAGTCACCAAAAAATAAAAAAACAAAGAAAAATGTAGTACTAAAAGTAATATTAATAATTCTACTTATACTAATAATTATAATAGCAGGTATAGGAGTAGGAGGATACTCATACATAGTTAGTAAACTAAATAAAATGCAACAAGTAGAAATAAATGTAAACGAATTAAATGTTAATGAAGAAATAAAAGGCTACAGAAATATAGCATTATTTGGTGTAGACAGTAGAGACAGTAACCTAGGTAAGGGCAATAGAAGTGACTGCATAATAATAGCAAGCATAAACGAAAAAACAAACGATATTAGGCTAGTATCAGTATACCGTGATACATATGTACAAATAGAAGGACATGGACTAGACAAAATAACACACGCATATTCATATGGAGAAGCACCACTTGCAATAAAAACATTAAACACAAATTTAGACTTAAACATAACCGAATTTGTAACAGTAAACTTTGACCTAGTAGCAGAAGCAGTAGATGCGTTAGGTGGAATAGAAATGACAATTGAAACAAGTGAGCTTCAATATATAAACCAATATATAGATGGAACATCTGAAAATACAGGAATAAAATCAACTCATATAACAAAAGCAGGAAAGCAAACACTAGATGGGGTACAAGCAGTAGCCTATTCAAGAATAAGGTACACAGCAGGTGGAGACTATAAAAGAACAGAACGTATGAGAGATGTCATAGAAGCAATGTTAAGAAAGTTAAAAACCAAAAGTATTGGAGAAATAAACAACTTAATGGATAGAATACTTCCAAAAGTATATACAAATATTTCAGCATCAAGTATCATAGCAATGATACCAAATTTATTAAGCTACAATATTACAGAAAGTATAGGCTGGCCATATAAAACACAGGGAATAACATTAGATAGATGGTATGGAGTACCAGTAACACTAGAAAGCAATGTAAAACAATTACATAAAGAATTATTTGATGAACCAGACTATGAAGTACCAAGTGATATAAAAGGAATAAGTAATAAAATTGTAAATAAAACAGGTTATAAAGAATAAAAATGTAAAACTGGCATAATTGGAATAAATTACCAATTATGCCAGTTTTTATGTAAAATACTTAACGACATAAAACAAAAAACGACAAAAATGTTCCTTTTTTTATTGACTATTATGTATTATTGTTATAGAATAAAAACAATAATAATAAACAAAAAATAATGCATAAGTTTGAAAAATTATAAGGGGGATTTAGTAATGTATGTACAAGTAAAAGACGAGGAGAATATACAAGAAGAAAATGTAACATTAATTACTAATAGAACAGATAAAATAAGAAATATGAAAAGTATAATATATAAATTTTTGAAAAGAACAATAGATATAATGGCATCTATAATAGGAATTATATTGCTATTACCAATGACAGTTGCAATATGGATAGCAAATATATGTGTAAAAGATAATGGACCAATATTTTTTACACAAGAAAGAATAGGAAAAGATGGCGAATTTTTTAAATTCTACAAATATAGGTCAATGGTAGTAGATGCAGACGATAAATTAAGCAAATATTTAGCAGAAAATGAAGAAGCAAGAGACGAATATAAAAAATACAAAAAATTAAAAAAAGACCCAAGAATAACAAAAGTAGGCAAATTTATAAGAAAAACAAGCATAGATGAATTGCCACAATTTATAAATGTACTAAAAGGTCAAATGAGCCTAGTAGGTCCACGCCCATACTTACCAAGAGAAATAAAAGATATGGGAGAAAGCTTTAACGAAATAATAAAAGTAAAACCAGGTTTAACTGGTCTTTGGCAAGTAAATGGTAGAAGTGAAACAACTTTTGAAGATAGACTAAGAATAGACAAAGAATATGTACAAAAAAAAGGAATGAAATTAGACACAAAAATTTTTATATGGACAATTGGAAAAGTATTTGTAAAAGAAGGAGCTAAATAGATATGCAAAATAACAATATATGTACACTAATAATGGCAGGAGGAAGAGGCACTAGGTTTTGGCCAAAATCAACAGAAGAAAAACCAAAGCAATTTCTAAATTTATTAGGAGAGAAAACAATGTTACAATTAACAGTTGAACGTTCATTAGAAATTACTCCTATAGAAAGAATATTTATAGTAACAGGTGAAACTTATAAAAAAATAGTAAAAGAGCAACTTCCAAATTTGCCAGAAAGAAATATCATAATAGAGCCAACACGGAAGAAATACAGCACCATGCATATTACTAGCATCACTATATATAAAACAAATATATGAAGATGCAAACATAGTAGTATTGCCATCTGACCATATGATAAAAGACATTGACAATTTTACACAAGTAATAAATAAAGCAAATAACTACATAAGAAACGAAAATAAGAATTCCATAGTAACAATAGGAATTACACCAACAAGGCCAGAAACAGGCTATGGCTATATAAAATATGAAGATAAAAGATATAAAGAAATAGTAAAAGTGGAAAGTTTCGTAGAAAAACCAAACATAGAAAAAGCAAAGCAATACTTAAAAGAAGAAAAGTACCTATGGAATGCAGGAATGTTCATTTTTAATGTAGATTATATGCTTAAAGAATTAGAAACAAACTACAAACAAGCATATGAGATATTATCAAGTTTGCCAAAAATTACTGATAATAACTATGAAACTAA
Source organism: uncultured Clostridiaceae bacterium (assembly GCA_948444845.1). GTDB lineage: Bacteria > Bacillota > Clostridia > TANB77 > CAG-508 > UMGS1663. The sequence goes on from CAOJVB010000010.1 coordinate 23,941, forward strand.
ACTAAAAGAAAAATATAAAGAATGTGAATCAATATCAATAGACTATGCAGTAATGGAAAAAAGTAAAAACATATATGTTATACCAAGTGAACTAGGTTGGGATGACATAGGAACATGGAAATGTTTAGAAAGATATGTAGAACAAGATGACAATGGAAATGTAGCAGTAGGGAATACATATGCAGAAAATGCAAAAAACAATATTATATATGCAGAAAACAAAAAAATAATTTTATTAGGTGTAGAAGATCTATTTTGCATAGACTCAAATGGAGTACTAATAATAGGAAAAAAAGATAAATTAGCAGAAGCACATAATTACAAAAATATTATATAAAGGTGGAACAAAATGAAAATAGCAATAGTTCACGATTGGCTAACCAATATGGGGGGAGCAGAACAAGTAGTAATAAATTTTAAGGAAATATATAAAGATGCACCAATATATACTACTTTTTACAATCCAAGTAAATTAGATGATAAACTAAAAAATATAGAAGTAAAAACAAGCCATTTACAAAAAAAGAAAATGGTAGAAAATCATAAAAAATATTTTCCACTAATGCCAAAGGCATTTGAAAAATTTGATTTAAATGAATATGACGTTGTTCTAAGCAGTAGTAGCTCATGCGCAAAAGGAGTACTAACAAAGCCAGGAAGCGTGCACATATGTTACTGCCATACACCAATGCGCTATGCATGGGAAAAAAGAGATGAATACACTTTAGGAATGGGAAAACTAAAAAAGAAATTAGTAGAAATATTATGCCACTATATGAGAATATGGGATGTAGCATCAAGCAATAGAGTAGACTATTTTATAGCAAATAGTACAGAAGTACAAAAAAGAATAAAAAAACACTATAAAAGAGATTCAATTGTTATAAACCCACCAGTAAGATGCAATATGTTCAATATATCAGAAATAGATGGAGACTACTACTTAGTACTATCACGTCTAGTCGGTTATAAAAGGTTTGACTTAGCAGTACAAGCATGTAGTGAACTAGAAAAAAAACTAGTAGTAATAGGAGAAGGCCCAGAAAAAGAAAAACTAGAAAAACTAGCAAACGAAAATGTAACATTCCTAGGAAGACAACCAGATGAAGTTGTAAAAAAATACATGTCAGAATGTAAAGCACTACTGTTCCCAGGAGAAGAAGACTTCGGAATAGTACCAGTAGAAGCCCAAAGCTGTGGAAGGCCAGTAATAGCATATGGAAAAGGTGGAGTGTTAGATTCTGTAATAGATGGAAAAACAGGTATATTCTTTAAAGAACAAACTGTAGAAAGCTTAAAAGAAGCAATAAATAAATTTGAAACAATGAAGTTTGATAAAGAAGAAATAAGGAAGCATGCTTTAGAGTTTGATGAGAGTGTGTTTCAGGAGAAGATTAGAAAGTTTGTAGAAGAAAAAGTGAAAGAAAACAATTTATAGGAGAGTTTTTAATGAAAATAGCAGTAGATGCAAGAATGATAAAAATGTCAGGAATAGGAACATACATACAAAACTTAATGAAAAATGGGTGCTATAATATAGCTATAGGAAAAAAAGAAGAAATAGAAGAATTTGACAAAAGCATAGATATTATAGAATTTAATTCACTAATATATGGAATAAAAGAACAATTAAAATTTCCATACAGAAAATTGAAAAAAGAAAAACCAGATGTATTGCATGTTCCACATTATAATGTTCCTATATTTTATAGAGGAAAAATGGTAGTTACAATACATGATTTAACTCACTTAATATTACCTGAATTTTTACCAAATAAATTTGCATATATTTATGCAAAAATTATGATATGGGTTGCATTAAAAAAAGCAACTAAAGTTATTACAGTATCTCAAAATACAAAAAATGATATATTAAAAATGTTTAAAGTAAATCCAAATAAAATTGAAGTTATATATAATGGCGTTGGAAAAGAATTTGTACATAAAGAAAAACAAGAAGTAGAATATTTATATGAAAAATTTAATATTGAAAAAAATAAAAAAAATATAATGTATGTAGGAAACTTAAAACCACATAAGAACTTAGAAAGGCTATTAGAAGCGTATTCAAAAATAGAAAATATAGATTCAACGCAGTTACTACTGGTAGGGAAGGCTTTTTCAAATTATAATGTATTAGAAGAAAAAGAAAAAAAATTAGGAATAGAAAATAACGTAATTCACACAGGAATAGTAACTCAACAAGAACTAGTAGACTTATATAATTTATCGGATTTATTTGTATTTCCATCACTATATGAAGGGTTTGGAATACCAATAATAGAAGCATTATCTTGTGGAACGCCAGTTATATGTTCTAATAATTCATCAATTCCAGAGGTTGGCGGAGATTTAGTAGAATACTTTAATGCATATGATATAGAGCAAATAAAAGATAGCATAGAAGAGAATTTGAATAAGAAAGAACAACTGGATAAATGCAAGGCGAAAGAAAGATTAAAAAAATTTGATTGGGATGATATCTCTATAAAAACGAAAGAAGTGTTAACTATAAAAAATGAAAATAGAAAAAATAAATAATATATTAATGTATATATTAATTGCTTTTACAATATTTATGAGTGCATTTAATTATACAAATATACCATCACAAATTAGTTATATAAAAGATATAATAATATTTTATTTTACAGGAATTTTAATAAAAAATAAAATAGAGAAGAAACAAGTAAATAAGCCGAAAGATATAGGAAAATCATTTTACATTTTATTTATTATAATAATATTAATATCATGGTTAGGATTTATATATGGTAACAATAATTCAAGCTGGGCGATTATAGTTAGAATATTTAGATACCTTGAGTTTTTTTTGCTATTTTTTATTTTTTCAAATTTAAACAGTATATGTACGATAGAATATAAAAAAATTGTACAAGTATATATTACATTATCTATAATATTAGTGTTTGTACATTTATTTGGATATTTTGTGCCTAATAATATAATTAGTATTTATATAGATAATAAAATAGGAAATGGTTTTTATCGAAATAGAATATCTTTAGGTCAACCAGCAATAGCAGTATTTCCAATGATAATATCATATTTTTATTTATTAATATATAATAAAGGTAAAAAGAAAGAAATTGTTGAAATAATTGTATTATTAATAGGTATTATAATATCAACAAGTACAACAGGAATATTATCTATAATATGTGTAACTATGCTAACAATAATTCCAGTAGTTATTAAGAAGAAAAATATAAAAAATATATTAATTGTTTTTGCAATTGTAATTTGCTTAGGCATCATAGGAATAATTTTAATAAAGAATGTTCCTCAATTAAATTCTATATGTGAAAAACAAATTGAGTTATTAAATATTAAAATAAAAGCAATATTTACAAATAGAATAACAGATTTATCAATGGAAGTAAGAAAAGATAAAAGTGAAATAGCAATAAGTAATATGGATAATTTTATAAAAAGAATATTTGGCTTAGGAATGCTAGGATATAATTCTGGAAGTGTAAATGTTGGAAGTCTAGAGAATATGTATATGGCAATGTATGCTTGTTATGGAGTTTTAGGAATAATAACATTTATCCTATTTATAGGAAATAATATTGTTACATCGCTTAAGAAAATGAAAAATTTAGAAGGAATATTTTTATTAGCTATTTTTGTAGTGTTTGCTATGCATGCATATACACTAGAGGTTTTATATTTACCAACAATATCATATACAATACCAATGTTTTATTGTTATATAAAGAATAAAGAAAGTGAAAAGGAAAACAAAAATGAAAATATTGATAATTAATGATAACTTGGTTCTTGGAGGAGCGGAACAATATGCATTAAATTTAAAAGATATACTAGAGAAAAATGTGAATAATGAAATATATTTAATGACATTTGATACTAATTATAAACAAAGTATAAACAAAGTAAATAATACTAAAAATATAATAAATATGGTAAATAAGAATTATATAGGAAAGATAAATAAATTAATATTCAATCCAATATTATACTTAAAAATAAAGAAACAGCTAGATATAATAAAACCAGATAAAATTATATTAAATAATATATTTTATAGTCCAATAACTCAAATGAAAGCATTAAAAGGATATGAAGTTTATCAGGTTGTTCATGATTATTCAATAGTTTGTCCTAAATCTACATGTATAAAATGTAATTATCAAATATGCAATGGATATAAAGAAAGTAATTGTACTATAGAGTGCACATATCATAACTCAAAGTTATCTATATTTTTAAAATTACAATTAACAAAATATATGGAAAAAATTAGAAAGGTAATTGTAAAAAAACTTATATCACCAAGTGAATGTTTAAATAAGTATTTAAACAAATATAATTATAATTCTGAATGTATAAATAATCCTATTAAAATTAGTGATTGTAATAGTGAGAATGAGAAAGATAGAAATAGATATATTTATGTTGGAGCATTAAATGAAAATAAAGGAATATTTAAATTTCTAGATATTTTCGAAAGGTTTTGCAAAGATAAAGAAACATATATAGAGATTTATGGAAAAGCTACAGAACCTAAATATGAAATATTAGCAAATAAATATAATAATAGAAAAATTAAATTTATGGGGACAATACCTAATTCACAAATAATTGAAAAAATTTCAAAATCAAACTATATGGTTGTTCCTTCTCTGTGGATGGAGAATTATCCAACTACAGTATTAGAAGGGATGATGTCACATACAGTTATTATAGGCTCAAACAGAGGTGGAGTAGGAGAATTACTAAATGAAAATAGAGGAATTACATTTGATATTTTAAATGATGAAGATATATTAGAAAAACTTGAAAAAAGTTATTTGATTTCAATAGATGAATATAAAAGAATTGAAAAAAATGCATTTGAATTTGTTACAAGCAATAATTCTTTTGAAAAATATGAAGAAAAAATAACAGAAACTATGGGAGGAAAAGTTGAAAATATTAATAATTAGAATGTTTCCAAACAAACCTAAAATTAGTAATTATAATATGCAGGAAATTGGACTTGCAAAAAGTTTAATAAAAGCAGGTCATGAATGTGATATAGTATATTACAATGGAAATGATGAATCAAAAGAAGAATATATAATAACAAATGATATTAAAATTAAAATTTTTTGGCTAAAAGGTAGAGATTTTATAGGTAATGCATTATATGAAAGAAAAATAGATAACATTATTAGAAACTATGATATTGTACAAACTTCAGAGTATTACCAAATACAAAATATAAAATTATATAAAATACTTAAAAATAAATTAGTTATATATCATGGACCATATTATAATAAAATAGATATAAAACTAAGAATAAAAATGTTTTTGTTTGATACATATGTAAATATATTTAATAGAAAATATAAAAATATTAAAATAATTACAAAAAGTAAATTGGCTGAATTGTTTTTAAAAGGAAAAGAATATAAAAATGTAACAACAATTGGAGTAGGATTAGATAATGATAAAATAGAAAAAACAGAAATAATTAGCAATTTAGAGGAAATAGAGAAAATAAAAACATTTAAAGGGAATGGTAAATTAATAGGATATATTGGTCAACTGGAAAAAAGAAGAAATATTGATTTTATAATAAATACGTTTAATAAAGTTAATAAAGAAAATAAAAATGCAAAATTACTAATAATAGGTAAAGGCAAACAAGAATATGAAAAAATGTGCATTGATCTTATAAAGAAAAATAATTTAGAAGACAAAATAATTATTATAAAACAAATAAATCAAGATTCAATAAAAGAGATATATAAATTAATGGATATTTTTTTATTGGCAACTAGTTATGAAATATATGGAATGGTTCTATTAGAAGCAATGTTTTATGGAGTACCAGTTATTACTACATACAATGGTGGTTCATCCACTATTATAGAAAATAATAAAAATGGATATATATTAGATTTAGATGAAAAAATGTGGACTAATAAGATACTAGGAATATTAACTGAAAAAGAGAAAATAGATAGTAATGATATTTCGAATCAAATAAAAAATAATTATACATGGGACTGCTTAGTAAAAAAATTTATAGATGAGTACCAATATTAATGAATCTTAAAAAAATGGAAAAGATGGATAAATTTTAGAAGGAGAAGATAAATGAACCAATATAAATATACTTTCGTTATATTACACTATTATACAATAGAAGATACTAATAAATGTGTAAAGTCTATTTTTGAAAAATGTAAAAATAAAAATGTAGATGTAGTTATTGTAGATAATGCATCGCCTAATGGAACAGGAATAGAATTAGAAAAAACATATAAGTCAAATGATAGTGTACATATTTTATTAAATGAAAAAAATTTAGGCTTCGCTAAGGGCAATAATGTAGGTTTTAAATATGCAAAAGAAAAATTGAATTCCGACTTTATAATAATGTGTAATAATGATACATATCTAATACAAGATAATTTCATAGAATTAATAGAAGAAGAATATAGTAATAGTAAATTTGCAGTTTTAGGGCCAAAAATATTATTACCAAATAATAAAATAAATCCTATAATAGAAAAAGTGCCTGATATAAAAAATGTAAAAAAACAATTTATAGATATAAAATTAAATCTTATAACTAATTATATATATATTAATAAACTATATAAGTATATAAAAAAAATTTTGAAAGAAATACTAATTAGTTTAAAATTAAAGAAAAAAATAAAAGTATACAGTGATGTTAATTTAAGAAAAAAAGATATAGTTTTGCATGGAAGCTTTCTAATATTTTCAAAAATATATATAGAAAATTTTGATGGGCTAGATGATAGAACATTTTTATATAGAGAAGAGGAAATACTGGCAATAAGACTTAAAAATAATAATCTAAGTAGTATTTACAATCCGAAGATTGAAATATTTCATAATGAAGATTCCGCTACAAATGCAGTGACCAAAAATAACAGAAAAAAGGAAATATTTGTATGGAAAAACCAAATGGAGTCAACCAAAATATTATTAGAAGAAATGGAGATATATAATGATTAAAATATATGAAAATTCAAAAATATATGTATTATGCCCAGCGTATACTAAAACAGGAGGAACTGAATTATTACATCAATTGGTATGCGAATTACAAAAGAAAAATATAGAAGCATATATTGTGTATAATGGAATAAAAGATAATAATAAAAATTACACACCAAAAGATTTTGAAGTATATAAAACAAAATATGTAAAAGAGAAAGAGATAATAGATGATGAACAAAATATTTTAATTATTCCAGAAATTCAAATAAAAAAAGTTAATGATTATAAAAAAATAAGGAAAGCTATTTGGTGGTTAAGTGTAGATAACTATAAAAAGAATTATATGTTCTTTGAAGCTACAAAACTAGTACGGTGTAAAACATGCAATAAAAATGATTATAAATGGAACAATTATATTTCATAAAAATGATTACAAAAAGGCTAAATATCATTTATGTCAGTCATATTATGCTATAGATTTCTTAAAAAATAGAGATATAAAAAATATAGAATATCTATCAGATAATATTAATGATACATATATTAATATTAAAGATAATCAAAAAGAAAGGAAAAATACAGTATTATATAATCCTAAAAAAGGATATAAATTTACTAAAAAGATTATAAAAAAGACAAAGGAAACAAGCTTTATACCAATTAAGAATTTAAATACCGAAGAAGTAAAAGAACTACTTTTGAAAAGTAAGGTATATATAGATTTTGGAAATCATCCTGGAAAAGATAGATTCCCAAGAGAAGCTGCTATGTGTGGATGTTGTATAATTACAGGAAAAAGAGGAGCTGCTAAGTATTATGAAGATGTCACAATAGAAGATGAATTTAAATTTGAGGATAAAAAAAGAAATATAAATAAAATTATAGAAAAAATAGAACTTTGCTTAAATGATTATGAGAATCAAAATAAAAAATTTAATAATTACAGAAAAGTTATATCAACAGAAAAAGAGAAGTTTATAAAAGATATAGAGAAAATATTTGAAAAAGAATAATAAGGAGAATAAAGTGAAAAAATCTATAACAAAAAACTACATATATAATTTAACATATCAAATATTAATACTTATTCTACCATTAATAACCACACCATACATATCAAGAGTACTAGGAGCAGAAAATATTGGAATATATAGCTACACGATTTCTATTGTAACATATTTTATACTATTTGGTTCATTAGGAATAGCAATGTATGGGCAAAGAGAAATTGCATATTTACAAGACGATAAACAAAGATATAGTAAAACGTTTTGGGAAATTTTTATATTAAGATTTATAACAATGTTTATATCTATGGAAGTATTTTACTTCGCATTTGCAAAAGGTGGACAATATAGCATTTATTATAAAATATTATTATTAGAAATGATAGCTAATTGCTTAGATATAAGTTGGTTTTTTCAAGGATTAGAAGAATTTAAAAAAGTCGTAATAAGAAATACAATAGTAAAGATAGTAAGTATTATATGCATATTTATTTTTGTTAAAAATAGTAATGATTTAATTATATATTTTTTAATATATGTATTATCTACATTATCAGGAAATATAACACTATGGACATATTTGTCAAAGTTTTTAACACGAATAAAAATAAAAGAGTTAAACATATTAAAACATTTAAAACCTACAATAGCACTATTTATTCCTCAAATAGCAATACAAATATATACTGTTTTGGATAAGGTAATGATAGGAGCAATTATAACAGATAAATCAGAAGTGGGGTTTTATGAACAGAGTCAAAAAGTAATAAAAATGTTACTTGCAGTTGTAACATCATTAGGAACTGTAATGGTACCTAGAATGGCAAATACATTTGTAAATGGAGATACAAAAAAAATACAAGAATATATGAAGAGAGCTTTCAATTTTGTATTTCTTTTAGCTTTTCCTATGATGTTTGGAATATTAGCAATAGCTAATAACTTTGTACCTATATTTTTTGGACAAGGATATGAAAAAGTAGCAATGCTGATGAGTGTTATTAGTCCAATTCTACTAATGATAGGATTAAGCAATGTAATAGGGACTCAATACTTATTACCGACTAAGAGACAGAAAGAATTTACTATTTCAGTTGCGATAGGAGCTTTAGTAAATTTTGTAATAAATATGTTATTAATAAAAAAATATGGAGCATTAGGAGCTTCGATAGGAACTGTAATAGCAGAAATATCTGTTACAATGATACAATTTATTTTTATAAGAAAAAACTTCAACTTATTAGAAATATTAAAGTTATCAATTAAATATTTAATAGTATCAGTGATAATGTTTATAGTATGTATAATTATAGGAAATATTATAAAAAATAATTTATATGCCATAATTGCACAAGTTGTAATAGGTATAGGAGTATATGGTGTTATATTGTTAATACTAAAAGATGAATTTATATATGCAATATTAAGGAAAATAAAAATTATAAAATAGGAGAAAATATGAAAAAATATGACTACCTAATAGTAGGCTCAGGCCTATTCGGTTCAATATTTGCCTACGAAGCAAATAAAAAAGGAAAAAAATGCCTAGTAATAGATAAACGCTCACACATAGCTGGAAATATCTACACAGAGAACATAGAAGGAATAAATGTACATAAATATGGTGCACACATATTCCATACAAGCAATAAAGAAGTATGGAACTACATTAATAAGTTTGCAGAATTCAATCGTTACACAAACTCACCAGTAGCACGTTACAAAGATGAACTATACAATATGCCATTTAACATGAACACCTTTAACAAACTATGGGGAGTAGTAACTCCAAAAGAGGCTATGGCAAAAATAGAAGAAGAAAAGAAAGAAGCGGGAATAGTAGAGCCTAAAAACTTAGAAGAACAAGCAATTAGCTTAGTAGGAAAAACAATATATGAAAAATTAGTAAAAGGTTATACTGAAAAGCAATGGGGACAAAGAGCAACCGAGTTGCCAAGTTTTATAATAAAAAGACTTCCAGTTCGTTTTATATATGATAATAACTATTTTAACGATATCTACCAAGGAATTCCAATAGGTGGTTACACACAAATTATAGAAAAAATGCTTGAAAGAATAGAAGTAAAACTAAATTACGATTTCTTTGAACATAGAGAAGAACTAGAAAATATAGCAGATAAAATAATATTTACAGGTCCAATAGACCAATATTATAATTATAAATATGGAGAGCTAGAATATAGAAGTTTAAGGTTCGAAACAGAAATATTAGAAGAACAAAATTACCAAGGAAATTCAGTTGTAAACTACACAGAATATGAAGTTCCATACACAAGAATAATAGAGCATAAACACTTTGAATTTGATACTATGTCACTCAAAACAGTAGTAACAAAAGAATACCCAGACAAATGGGATTTAGGAAAAGAACCATATTATTCAATAAACAACGACAGAAATAATAGTTTATATGAAAAATATGCAAAACTTGCAAAAAATGATAATAAAGTAATATTTGGAGGAAGACTAGGGCAATACAAATATTTTGATATGGACAAAGTAATACTAGAAGCTTTAAAGTGTGTAAAAGAAAATTTATAAACAAGCAAAGGGAGTGACAAATACGAAAAAAGCACTAAAAATAATAATCATATTATTAATATCAATAACATGGATGTTGTGTATATATAAACTATCTAGTATGAATTCCAACAACTCAAATGGTAAAAGTACAGACATTATAAGTATATTCATAGAAGATGCATTAGAAATTACAAATAACTATGGAATAACCTCATCACATCCAAATGAACAAAAAATAGAGAGAGTATCTCAGCTTATTAATGCACCAATGAGAAAAGTTATACATGCTACAGTCTACTTTGTTTTAACATTTTTTATTATGATACTAATGAATATTGTATTAGAACATAAAAAATACTTTTTGTCAGTAATAATAGCATTAATAATATGTATTATATTCGCAGGAACTGATGAATACCACCAAACTTTTGTAGCAGGGAGAACAGGGCAGTTATTAGATGTTATAATTGACACAGCAGGAGGAATAATAGGAATATTATTTTACTCTACATATCAAATAGTATATAAATTAGGATATAAAAAAGCTTTAAAAGAAAAATCAGAAATATAAGTCGAAAAATGTAAGAAACTTTTCAAAAATAAATCAAAAAATCAATTGACATTTCACATAATGCAATATATAATAAATTCATAAAAAACAAGGTGAACCCATACTGATTTTAGTTGGGAACGATAGAAAGTTTAGGTAATTCCATACCGATTTAATTTGGAAATTATTAAAATAGGGGCAGAGTTTATAAAAAACTGTGTTCCTATTTTTATTTTATTAAATATTTTTTTCAAATGTATTGAAAATCATAATAAATGTGATATAATATTACTTATAAGTAATATTTGGAAATCGAAAAGAGGAGGAAAATAAGTGACAAAAAATGAAAAACTACTAAGAATGTTTCAAGTATTAGAAAAAAATAATATATACTGTTCAAATAGTTGCTATAAAGATATAAACAAAATTGTTACTACAAACATAAATACTTTTATAGAAAAATTTTCGACGGATTTTTTAAGAAAAAAGTTTGAACAATATAATAGATTTGAAAAATTAAAATTAAATGATAAACAAAAGAATGCATTGAATGGTAATAGCTTATATAGATATGAATATAGAGAAAATTCCAATTTCAGATGCATATATATAATAGAAGAAGGAGAAAATATAATATTATTATCAGCTTTTAATGAAGATGGAAATAAAAAAGCAGGAAAAAATTCATATAATGACAATATAGAAAAGGCAATTAATATATATAATAAGGAGGTTAAAGATGAATAAGAAAGGTTTATTAAATACAAATCAAACAATATCAAAAGATACATCAAATGTTGACGAACTTTTAGAATTAGTAGAGATATATTATGCTATATCAAAAGAATTGTTAAGTTATAGAAAAGAACATAATTTAACACAAGAAGAGTTAGCAAAAAAATTAAGAATGAATCAAACAATGATATCAAAACTTGAAAGCGGTAGATATAATCCAACGTTTAAACTTATACATCAAATTAGTAGAAAATTAGATAATTCTAATAAGTTTTTTAGTGATGTACTATTAAATATATTAAAAGAAATAAAAAATGTTTCCACTACAAAGTATACACATAATCTAAATAATAAAAATTACAACTATGAATCAGAAGGAAATATCATATATATAACAAAGAAGTATATTAATGAAAAGGGAGGATTTAATAATGAATGCAATAGCAAATTTACAAATGTTGGATAGTTACGTTAAAGAATTTTCTATTAATTTACAAAATAGGATAGAACAAGGAATAGAACTAAATATAGATACTAATGTAGGATTTGCAATAAATAATATTACTAAAGAAAAGGAAGATTATAAAGGTCAAATTGAGATGTTTTATGATATTGACCTAAAAAGCAATGAAAATGATTTAGGGAAAATTCATATTTTAATGCAAGCAATATTTTCAGGAAAAAAAGAACTAAGTCAAGAGGAATTTACCCAAATGTTAAAACTAAATGGCGCAACCACAATATCACATCTTATAAGAGCATATATACATACAAATACATCTTTAAGTAATATGCCAATTATAGATACGCCAATGATTAATTTTGTAGAATTTTTTGAAGAAAATGAAAAATGATATTTTAATAAAGCTCACAAAAAAGTTAGAATAGCTAAAACTATTCTAACTTTTTGTGAGTTCTATTTCCGTCATCTAACTTCCTACAACCTTGCTCCGTATCTGCACTAATACACTTCTCAGGATTCTTAAAAGACAAATACCAACTCATCCCATTCCTATTTTTAGCAATCTCCTCATTCCTTTTTTGAAGTCCACTAAAAGTACTAGGAGGTGCTACAATAATTGGTTCACAAGGTACCCAGTTAGCAGGAGTAGAACCTTTACTTTCATCAGAAGTTTGAAGAGCTTCAATACACCTTAAAATTTCAGGAATACATCTACCTATATTTAATGGGTAAACCAATATAAGTCTTACAATACCATTATCATCAATAATAAACACATTTCTAACAGTTTCAGTAGTACTAACATCATTAGATATCATGCCATATTTTCTAGCAATAGCTCCATTTCTATCAGCAATTATAGGAAAAGGTACAACAATACCAGTTTTACAATAAATATCATAAACCCAAGCCAAATGAGCAGGGTTACTATCAACACTAAGCCCAATTAAACAAGTGTTAAGCCTTTCAAAGTATGTATTTGCTTTACTAAAAGCTATCATTTCAGTAGTACACACAGGGGTAAAATCTCCGTGGGTGCGAAAATAAAACAATCCATTTACCTTTATACTGATTTAAAGATATATTTCCCATAGTAGAAGTAGCCTCAAAATCAGGCGCATGTTGACCAATTTTAATATTACCATTCATCATTATTTCATAGTCCATAAAAAATAAACTCCCTTCGACTTTTTATATATATTATGAGAGGGAGGCTAATTTTGTTAATACTAAGTTTAGTATATAGTAATTTAAAAATATATTAAAGACATGAAATTCAAAATTGATACTAACTTATAAAAAATGTTCAAAATCTACTAATTTCTTTATTTGCTCAAAAGGTATATCTAAAACAATGGACAAAGCAATTAGTTTAAAGTCTTTTACAATCATCTTACCATTTTCTATTTTATAAATTTCAAATCTATCAAGTTCAACACCTAATAATTCTAATTTTTGATATAAACCGAGTTTTAGTATAATTCTTCTTTTCTCTATATTCTTTTATTAAATTACCTACTACATTATGTTGTTCATTAAATTTTTTCATTTCATTCTCCAAAAAATTAATTATTTACTTGGTTTTATAATATTGTTTTTGATATGGCGTATATAGAGAATACACACTGATAGAAATATTTTATCTTGAAAAATGTTGTAAGATAGAGTATGTTATGATATTATTAGATAAATATATAAATAAAGAGAGGAATTCAAAAGATGAACAAAATTAAAAGTACAAAAGGAATAACATTAATATCGCTTGTAATAACGATAATAATATTAATAATTTTAGCAGGAGTAGGAATTAATTTAAGTTTAGGAGAAAATGGAATATTTAGAAGAGCAAAAGAAGCAAGAGATAAATATTTAGCAGCTACTGAAGAAGAACAAAGAACATTAAATGAATTATATAAACAATTAGGAATAGAGAATTTACCTGAAAACACTCCAGAAGATCCACAAGCAATAGGTACAGAAGTAGCACTAAAAGATGGATGGGGGCAAGAAACTGTAAAATATACTAGCACAAAAAATGGACAAGAAGTAACAGGACTTACAAAAGTAGCAACAGTATATGCAGTATCAGTAGGAGATGGAAATACAGTGCCAGTACCAAAAAAACTTTTACTATGTAGGAGGAACTTTAGATACTGGAGTAATAATATCAGATAATGAAGAAGATAAATATGATGGAAAAACAGATAGAACAACATATGAATATACAAGAAGTTTAAAAGGAAATCAATTTGTATGGATACCATGTAATGTACCAGATTATAAAAAAACAAGTTGGGGAGAGCAAAATACAGAATGGGATACAACAACACCAAAAGCAGAACTATCACAAATAGAAAAGTATGGTGGTTTTTATGTAGCAAGATATGAAGCAGGCTTAGCAAGTACAATAAGTGAATATACTGGTAATATAGTACATAATCAATCATTTACAGATTATAATATAGATGCTGTACCACAAAGTAAAGCAGGAATTATACCTTGGAATTTTATAGATTGGACACATTCAAAAACAAGTGCAGAAAGTATGTACAATAACAATTATGTAAGTAGTGGATTAATTACAGGAACACAATGGGATGTAATGTTAAAGAAAATGATGGGAAAAACAATAGGAGAGACAACAGGAGATAATAAAATTATATTAACAGAAGCAGATTTAACAAATTCATCAAGATGGGGAAACTATATGAACAATAGCGTACAATATACAGGAAGATTAGCAAGAGTAGATTATAATTCAACAAATTCAAATGTTTGGACTTTAAAACCGTTTCAAAGTGAAAATACAGGAACAACAGCAAGTTATAGTAGTAATAACGGAGACTTACTAACAACAGGAGCAAGTAAAACAGCACAAGTATATCATATATATGATATAGCAGGAAACTTATGGGAGTGGACAGAGGAAGACTCACATTATGCAACTAGTGGACAATATCGCGTACAACGTGGGGGGCAGTTGCATAGGCCCTTCTAGTTCTTTCCCTGCGTGCGACCGCGATTGCGGCCCTGTTAGCGACGCTAACCTTCACGTCGGGTTCCGTGCGGTCCTTTATATCAAGTAGAACTTAAGCGCTTAAAAGCGATAACTTTAAAATATAAAGAATTAAAATAAGAGCAGAGATTAAAAATCTGCTCTTATGATTTGATAGGAGTTATTAAAATTGAGTGATAATAAAAAAAATTACATAAATTATCAAATATATAATTGATATATTAACATTAAAAGGAAGGAAAGAGAAAAAAATCTCAAGTTATATTATAGCCTGAGATTTTTTTATATGTGTAAGGAAAACAAATATAAAAATGTAAAGTAGTTACAAGCAAATTATTAATATTTTATAAATACTATATTAAAGTCAAAACTCTTATGATATAATTCTAAAAAGTGAAAGGGGATAAGCAAATGTTAAAATTAAAAGATGTATCAAAGTTTTACTACAATAAAGGTTTAATATCAACAGGTTTTACAAAAATAAACTTAGAGCTAAAAATGGGCGAATTTGTAGTAATCACAGGGGAATCAGGTAGTGGAAAAAGTACGCTTTTAAATGTTCTTTCTGGGCTAGATAGTTATGAAGAAGGAGAGATGTATATAAATGGAGAAGAGACCAGCCATTATACAGAAAAAGACTTCGAAGATTATAGAAGAAAATATATAGCAAATATATTTCAAAGCTTCAACCTTATAAATAGTTACACAGTGTATCAAAATGTAGAACTTGTACTATTACTAAATGGATATAAAAGAAAACAAGTAAAGAAAAAAGTGCTAGAAATGATAGAAAAAGTTGGACTTACAGAGTTTAAAAATACAAAAGTATCAAAACTATCAGGAGGACAAAAACAAAGAGTAGCAATAGCAAGAGCAATGGTTAAAGAAACACCAATAATAGTAGCAGATGAACCAACAGGAAACTTAGATACTAAATCAAGTAAAGATGTAATAGAGCTACTAAAAAAAGTAGCAAAAGATAAACTAGTAATAGTAGTAACACACAACTTAGAACAAGTAGAAGAATATGCTACAAGAATTATAAAAATGCATGATGGAAGAATAATAGAAAATAAAATGATAAAAGAAGCAAAAGAAGTAGAACATATAGAAACAAGTAAATATAACAAAATAACAATAGGAAATAAATATAGGCTAGGAATAAGAAACACATTTAATATAATAACAAAATTCTTACTACTATTTGCAGTATTTTTATTTATAAGTGCCTCACTACTTAGTGAATATGCAAGTTTTGAACAAACAGAATATGAAACAAATAAACTAGGCTATAACTATTATTTTAGAAACCTATCAGATAATAGAATTATAATAAAAAAAGAAGATAAAACAAGTTTCACTAATGAAGACTATGATAAAATAGCAAACATAGAAAATGTAGATTATATAATAAATGATGACCTACTATTAGACAACGAATTTTGCATAAATAATGAAGAAGACATATACATATACGGAAAAATAAATAATATAAAACAATATAGAGGAACTTTAACACAAGGGAGAATGCCACAAGAAGAAAATGAAGTAATACTAAGAATACCAAAAGAACATTACCAAGTAAGAAATGGACTAAATAAAATACTAGAAAAGAACTATACTGTAAGGGATGACAGTACAGGCGAGAAAAAAGAAGGAATAACCTTAAAAATAGTAGGAATAGAAACATATGATAACAGTACATTTTTAACAGGAGGAATGTGGGAAGTTAATTTTTATTTAAATGAAAAAATGCTAGAGAATTTCAGAAAAAATATTAACCAAAACTATAGTACAATAAAAAGTCTATTTAATGGGAAATACTATACATCACAAATTCGGAAATTCATATTTTAGAATTATGCCAAGTGATAAAGTACAAAAAGGAAAAGCAATAGTATCAGAAGACTTAAATTATTTATGCGCAAATGGAAGAGCAAGAAATAGAGATATACAAATAACAGTACAAAATATATACTATAAAGATGAACTAAATGTAAAAATAGCAGCAACATATTCAAAAAATACATTCACAAAACAAACAGGTTACAAAAATTATGATGAATATGCAGGAGCAGTTTTTGTAAATACAGAAGAATATATAAACTTATTTAATAAAGCCCCATATCAATCATCAGTATTTGTAAAAGATGAAGAAAAAATGCACGAAACAATAAATCAATTAAACGAAATAGGAGTTAAAGCAAGCCCAATAAAAGAATTCAAAATAAATGATAATTTACAAGCGATTCAATTTGTAAAAATATTCAAATTAATAGTAACATGTATACTAATTTTCGGTCTATTCTTCATTTCATATTTCATAATAAGAATAATACTAAAATCAAGAAATGTATATTTCACAACACTAAGAATGTTAGGGGCAACCACAAAAAATGTAAAAAGAATACTAGATATAGAGCTATTTATAAACTCAAGCTTAGCATATATAAGCCTATTAGTATTTATTACATTAGTAAAATATAATATTTTAAATGTAAGTTTTGTAGAGAACTTAATACAATTTTTGAGCTTAAGAGAATACATACTTATGTATGTAATTTTAATAGTAATGTCAAGGCTAATATCAAGAAGATTTGCTAAAAAGATATTCAAAAAATCAGCAATAAAAACGTATAATGAAGAGGTATAGTGAAAGATTTGGGACGTGTCAAAATCTTTCAAAAAGAAATAAAAAAATGGGGCTGGAATTAGAGGCAAGCTGTACTTCGAAGAAATTACTACAGACTGCCAACTTCTAACATCTAATAAAAAAGGAGACAAATATGATAAAAATAGAAAATGCAAATAAATATTTTAATAGACATAAAAGAAATGAAATACATGTTATAAATAATACATCTCTTGAATTTGGAGAAAATGGTCTAATAGCGTTACTTGGTAAGTCTGGAAGCGGAAAAACCACACTATTAAATAGTATAGGTGGGTTAGACAAAATAAATAAAGGTAAAATATATATTAATGGTAAAAAAATAACAAAGAAAACAAGTGGAAAAATAGATAAAATAAGAAATCTAAATATAGGATACATCTTCCAAGATTATAAACTAATAGACAATATGACAGTATACGAAAATGTAGCACTAACATTAAAAATGATAGGAATAAAAGACAAAAAGGAAATAAAAACAAGAGTAGACTATGTACTAGAAAGTGTAAACATGTACCGCTATAGAAATAGGCTAGCGAGTATGCTATCAGGAGGAGAAAGGCAAAGAGTAGGAATAGCAAGAGCAATAGCAAAAAATCCAAATATAATAATAGCAGATGAACCTACAGGAAACCTAGACAGTAAAAATTCATTAGAAATAATGAATATAATAAAGGCAATATCAAAAGATAGACTAGTAATACTAGTAACTCACGAAGTAGAACTTGCAAAATTTTATGCATCAAGAATAATAGAAATTCAAGATGGAACAGTAGTAAAAGACTATGAAAATACAGACGCAAAAGACTTAGATTATAGAATAGACAACAAATTTTACCTAAAAGACTTTAAAAAACATGAAAATATAAATAAAGAAAATATAAATTTAGACATATATTCAGAAAAAGAAGAAAATAATTTAGACATAAAAGTCATAATAAAAAATGGAAATGTATATATAAAATCAAACTTACAAAAAGTAGAAGTGATAGATGAAGATTCAAGTATAGAGCTTATAGATGATAACTATAAAAAGATAGATAAAACCATATATCAAGAATATAATTACAATTTAAAAGACATAATAAATCCAAACATAAAGCAAAAATATAGCTCAATATATAGCTTGCCAAAATCTATAATAAAAGGCTTTAAAAAAATTGCAAGCTATTCAATACTAAAGAAAATATTATTAGTAGGTTTTTTCATATCAGCAATGTTTATAGTATATGCAATAAGTAACATTGCTGGAACACTAAATATAAAAGATGAAGACTTTATAAGCAGAAACAAAAACTACTTAGAAATACAATTGCCAAATATAAAAGTAGAAAACTTTTTAGAATATGAAAAACAAGCAGAAATAAACTACATATTACCAACTGACCTAAATGTAAGCTTTAATTTAAACTTTGATGAATATTATCAAACAAGCAAAATGAGTACAGAACTTAACGGTTCACTATCAAGTATAAATATGATAAATGAGGCAAATATAGTAAGTGGAAGACTTGCACAAAACGAATACGAAATAGTAATAGACAAAATGACAGTAGACAAAATGCTAAATGAAGGAATGAGCCAAGCAAGACATGCAGGAATAAAAAGTGCAGAGCAATTATTAGAAAAATTAGTTACAAGAAAAAACATGAAACCATTTAAAATAGTTGGAATAGTAGATATGCATAGCCCATCAATATATGCATATGAAAGTAATTTTATAAATATATTAAGTAATTGCAACTCACCAGCAAGTAATGGTATGACAATGATAATTGGAGAAGATGAAACTCAAAATAGTGAAGAAGGAAGTATAGTAAACTACAAGTTAAAAGAAGAAAATATAGTTTTAAAAAAAGGAAGACTTCCAGTTAATGACTATGAAGTAATAGTAAATATAAGTAACCAATATAATATGAAATTAAACAAAAAAATAAAAATAAAAGTAAATGATGTAGAACTTACAGTAGTAGGTTATTATGAAAGTAGTAAAGGCGAAAATGCATATTTAGTAAATGAAAACACAGCAAAATACAAGTTGATTTCAGAAAGTCAAAACCTTACAATATATGCAAAAGATAATAATAAAGTAATAGAAAACTTTGATAAAAACTATAATTTATATGTAGAAAATTCATATGAAAAAGCAAAGCAAGAATACCTAAAAGAACAAAGAACATCAATAAATAGTAGTATAATATTTGCAAGTATAATATTAACAATATCATTAATAGAAATATACCTAATAATGAGATCATCATTCTTATCAAGAATAAAAGAAGTAGGAATATTAAGAGCTATAGGAGTAAAGAAAAAAGATATATATAAGATGTTTGTAGGCGAGATTATTGCAATAACATCAACTGCAAGTATGTTAGGGGTAGCATTAATGAGTTACATATTAAATAGCCTAAGCAAAGTACCATACATGTCAAAAATGTTTATAATAAATTCAAAAGTAGTAGGAGCTAGTATAATACTAATATTTACATTTAATATACTAGTTGGATTACTGCCATTATTTAGAGTATTAAGAAAAACGCCAGCACAAATACTTTCAAGACATGACTTAGAATGAAAGATTTGGTGAAAGATTTGGGACGTGTCTGAAAATTTCCAAACGTTTAATGTTTAGAAATTTTCAGACACGTCCCAAATCTTTCACCAAATCTTTCATAGACACGTCCAAAATCTTTCCTTTTCTGTTCTTTCTAGCTTGCATTACTTGACTAACTTGAATTTAATGATATAATTTTAAATAGATAAACAAAATAGGAAGAAAAAAATGGCGAAGAAATATTTAAAAAAAGATGTTTTACAAGCAAGTTTAGAAAGGCTAGAAATAATTTTAACTGAATTTGACAATGTATATTTTAGTGTTAGCGGAGGGAAGGATAGTTCAGTTATGGTTCAGCTAGCTAATATAGTTGCACAAAAATTGAATAAAAAGTTTGATATCCTGTTTATAGATTTAGAAGCACAATATAAGTATACAGTAGAGCATATAGAACAAATGAAAAAACTTTCTCAGGTAAGGGACTTTTTCCATATAGCTCTTCCAATGGCTCTTAGAAATGCAGTATCAGTACTTCAGCCTAAATGGATATGTTGGGAAGAAGAAAGTAAGGACTTATGGGTAAGGCCTCTTCCAGAAGATTCAATAAACATACATAATAATCCATTTGAATGGTTTAAAAAAGGAGAGGAATTTGAAGACTTCATAGTAAAATTTGCACAATGGTATCAAAAAAAATACAATAGTAAGGTAGCATGTGGAATAGGTATTAGAACAGATGAAAGCATAAATAGGTTTAGAACAATAGCTTTTCAAGCCCATAAACTAAAATATAAAGGTTTTAATTGGACAACAAAAATAAAAGTAAATGAAAAACATATAAATGTATATAACTTTTATCCAATATATGACTGGAAAGTAGAAGATATATGGGGAGCTGTAAGTAAACTTGACCTAAAGTTTAACTACATATATGAGTTAATGTATAAAAATGAGGTAAGCATATTTGAACAAAGGTTGTGCCAGCCATATGGAGATGACCAAAGAAATGGGCTAAATCAATACAAATTTTTAGAATATGAAACATGGGGAAAGGTATTAAACCGAGTAAATGGAGTTAACTTTGGTAATATATATTGTAAAACAACAGCATTGGGAAATATAAAATCTAGTAAACCAGGATTTATGTTATGGGAAGAATATGCAGTATTTTTACTAGAAAGTATAGGAATCTATAATAGAGATTTAATGCTTCATTATTATAGAAAAATAAAAAAATTTATGATATGGTATAAAAATAAATATGGAGTACAAATTAAAGACATACCAGAAACAGCAGAATGTAAATTAGAAAACCAGAAAAAAGCTATATCATGGAGAAGGATAGCAAGGGCAGTTGAAAAGAATGACTTTTACTTAAGAAGATTATCTTTTGGACAAACAAAATCTGATGATAAGGAATTACAAAGGTTAATACACAAATGGGATAATTTATTAAATAGAAATACAAAAACAGATGATAAAAGGCTAATAAAAATTATTGAAAGTCAAACATACTAGGAAAAGAGGTAAGAAATATGGTAATAAAAATGAATAACAAAACTGAAAAATTTTATGAGTATATGGGGAAAATATTTGGGTCAAGATTAATACAAAATCAAACTAATGACAGAATATATGATGATGACAATAAAGTATGGTATATATATTTAGAGGATGAAAAAGTGTTAGCATTTGTTTCTACTAGTAATAATATAATAAAAAATGTTTATGGAATAAAAGAAAAGTGCCTAAAAGAAGTACTAGAGGAAGCAAGAAAAGAAAATAAAATTACTTTTAGTACAGTTACTAATATATATGAGGAATTATATAGTGCAGCAGGTTTTAAAGTTAATAAGACAGAAGGCTTAAAGAATTTTGTTGTAATATCATAATTATAGTATTTTATCTAATTATAGCGAACATATAGAAAAATATAAATTGTAGGGGTCACGTTTTGAACGACCCAGAAAATAGCAGAAAATATAGACAGAGAAAAGTGAATAGTTAAAAGTATAAACTTGAGAATTAATGTAGGTGCGATTATTTTCTTAGCTGTTCGAACGAAGTTGAGTTAGCCATTAGGAATGAAATGACTTTACGGATAACTTATACGTAGTAAAACGAAGAAGAGTTAAAGCTAAGTTATGCTTTAATATAATCGTCTGTACTTCGAAGAAATGGCTTAAATAAATAACTAAAAATAAATAGCAGAGTATAAAATAATCCACCTTCTGCGTTTATATATATCGGCTTTTAGCATTTATACAGCTCTTCAAAGAAAAAATTATCAAATTCAGGTATGCGATTTCTGACCTCTAATATCCAAAAAAGAAAGGACAAAAAAATGAACGAAAAAGAAATACAATTTCCAGTATTAAATGTAAAAATGGTCGATATAGAAAAAGTAGAAGCAAATGACTACAACCCAAATAAAGTAGCACCTCCAGAAATGCAACTATTAAAGCATTCGATAGAGGAAGATGGCTATACACAGCCAATAGTAACTTACTATGACAAACAAAATGATAAATACATAGTAATAGATGGCTTCCATAGATATCGTTGTGCAAAAGAATTTTTTCATTTAAAACAAATTCCAGTAGTAACAATAGAAAAGGACTTAGAAAATCGAATGGCAAGCACAATAAGGCATAATAGAGCAAGAGGAACTCATCAAATTATAGATATGTCACATATAGTTTTGAGTTTAACAGATATGGGGTGGAAAGAAGAACAAATTTCAAAGCATTTGGGAATGGAATTAGACGAAATAATAAGACTAAAACAAATAACAGGTTTAAAAGAAATGTTTGCAAATCATGTATTTAGTAAATCATGGGAAGAATTTGATGAAAAAGTTAGAAAACAAGCTAATAATAATTTGAAAAATGAACATACTATAGACAAACAGAAGTAGGAAAATGTAAGACCAGAAGTTGAAAGTCGCAATCAAAATATGAGTCGCACTTACACATGTCTTTAGCTCCACATATTGCTTTTTAAGTTGGCAGCATTGCCAGATATTTGACCTCCGATACCCAACATCTGACTTCCATCTTCCGATTTCGGGAAAGGAATGAAATAGTATGGAAAGCAACCAAAAAATAAACTGTACAGTAACTAGCTGTAAATATAATAAGTTACAAGAGCAGGAATGTTCATTAAAACAAATAATAGTAACACCAATAGAAAATTGTGATACTAAACAACCAGATGAATCTATGTGTAGTAGTTATAGAAATAAATAAAAATTATGTAAAAATTGTAGACAAATGTAAAAATATAAGATATAATAAATGCATGTAAAATACTTTTAATAATGTTTAGGAGGGTCTCATATGAATACTGAAAACAAAAAGCTTAAGGAACTTGAGAATAAAATAAAAGCATTAAGGAAGCGGAATATAAGGCAAGTAAAGTGGCGATTAACAAAGACTGAAAGAAAGTATGTAGAACAACTAGTAGGCGAAGAAAATGTAATTCCATTCATATACAACATAAAAACCAAAAAGATTGATAACTTTAATACTATAAAAAGTTCTATCATAAGAGAGGTACATTATAATTACAAGAAAGGAAAGAAAACATTTGGAAAGCACCTTAAAAAGCAAGAGTTAGAAGAACTAAGGCAGTATGGTATAGAGAACCCAGAACCGACAAAGTTTATAATTAATTTATAGAAATAAAAAAGATATACAGAAATAGTTTTCTGTATATCTTTTTGTGTATTATAGGAAAAATCGACTTTGGGTGTCACATTATCAAGCCACCTATATAGCAAAGTAATATTCTTGTGAAACTTCCATGAAATAAAAGAAAGAAGATGCAAAAGGCATCTTCTTAACGAATTGGTACATTTGTATTCAAATTTCTGTGAAGAGTTGCAATAACTCCATCAGAAGTAATTTGATATACATATTTAGATGATAAGACATGAACACTTGCATCATATGTTTCTTTATATACATAGGCAAGATCATTTTTACTTTCAAGTTCACCATGATGAATAAGAATAGACTTGAGATGTTTAAAAGGCCGTGGGAATTCACCTAATACTTCCTGCTTAGCATGTGCTGAAAATTCGTCAGTATCAAAAAATTGAGTTGCAATGGAAGCATCATCTCTTAACTTTCCTAACTTGGAGTCTGGGAAAATATGACCAGTAGCATGTACAATACTATTGGGATTATTAGAATAGCCCTTAATATAAGTATGTGATGGACCATAACTGCCACTTCCAGAAGAAGAAACTATAATTTTGGGAGTAGGGTCATCTATTAAAAAATGCCTCAAATTCTTATCCTCGATAATAGTTAAGTTTTCAGGTAAGAAATTCTTAGCTCGTGAGTGCATTTTAAATGCTCCAGATAGAAAAAGATTTGTACAACCAATGGCTGTTTTTCCATCTAAATAAGTTTCAAACTTAGGGTTTAACCTACGCCCTTGAGCATTTTTTAGCTTATATAGTACTTCCTGAATTCGACCAAATGAAAATGCTGGAACAATGCAAGTCTTTCCTTGTGATAGAGCAGCTACAACATTGTCGATGAAGCATTTAGGGCGAAGGTCAGAAGACTTTATGCCACCATAAGTTGCTTCAATTATAATTATTACATTTTTAAGTTCATATACCCATTCTGGCAAAGGCTTTACCTCAAAGAAGTCATTACGATCATTGTAATCACCAGTAATAACAAAATTGATGTCCTCACAACCAGGGTAAGAAAGTTGAACTAATGTAATTGCAGCTCCTGGAACATGACCATTGTTAAAAAAGGAAATACTAACATTATCACTAATTTTAATTTTATTATGAAAGTCACAAGGTATCATAGAGTGCTTTAGTTCTTCAATTTCATATTCTGTATATTTTGGAGTTTCATTTAGTTTTTTAGCTCTTCTAGTTTCAATACTTAAGCAATCTCGCAAAAAAACTTCTGATAAGAATGCTTTTGTAGAATATGTTGTAAATATTGGAGCACGGAAGCCTTGACTTACAGCAAAAGGATACATACCATAATGATCAAGATGTGCATGAGTGAGAATACTAAACTCAGGTGAAGTAATATCGAAATTAAAAGAACTATTTAAGTGATCAATATTATCTATACCCTGAAATGAACCACAATCAACTAAAAAAGGTACATTTTTTGTATAACCAGCCATAGGAGCATAAACTGTACCAGGGAAATGCGTATAAAAATATTGAGCAGTTCCTGTTACGCCATCTTTTTCATCAGTCAACTCAACTAAAATCCGTTTATTTTCCATATATTATTCATCCTTTCTTATTTAATAAAATAATAAAGTTACTATATGTTACGTAACTGCATTATATCAGGCAGATAGGAATAAGTCAATAAAATTTATAAAAAATAAAAAAATAGTAGTGTATAAGTGTCAATGATGTGAAACAAAAATATATAAAAATTTAATATATATAA
>CAOJVB010000011.1 GCA_948444845.1 uncultured Clostridiaceae bacterium
GAGCAACCGGCTCATAACCGGTGGGTCCAAGGTTCGAATCCTTGAGGGAGCACCATTTTTTATTTTAAACATATATATGGGTAGGTGGCCGAGTGGCTAAAGGCGGCAGACTGTGGTCTTTGGTTTAAATCCAAACCTAAACTTGCAGCTCTTATTAGCAATAATAAGATGAACACCGGGCTAATTCGGGGAACTCTTAACAGTTAGGCTGATGACAATCCCGAGCTAGGAAATTATTTTCCGAGTGTAGAGACTTTATACCTGGTATCTTAAAAAAGATAAAGAGAAAGTCCAGACTACAAACATTAAAAATGGTAGTGAAAACTATAGTAGTAAGAAATCTGTTCTCATACGAGTACGATGGTTCGAATCCATCCCTGCCCACCAGAATACAAGGAAACTTGTATTTTATTTTTACATCATAAACAAACAAAAATTTGCAAAAAAAGAAGTTGCAATGTATTTTAAAAGTAATAAAGAAAAAGGAAATACACGATTAGGAATAGCTATAGCATATTATAGTTCTAATGGTTATATTGTTTCGATTCCATTAAATGATATACAAGATTATGATTTAATAGTAGATAAAGCTAATGAACTAAAAAGGATACAGGTAAAGGCTATATTATGCAGAACAAAATGTAATGTATATTAAATTGCATTAAAGAGTTGTGGTGGAACAAAAGGAAAAACATATACAACATTAATAGATACAAAAATTGATGAACTTTTTGTAATTAATGATAAATTAGATATTTATATTATTCAAATAGAAAAGATAAATAATAAGTCTACATTAAATTTATGCGATAAATATAAAATATACAAGGTAGAAAAGAGTTTGGATAGTAAATTAGATTAATTACAGTATTAGAATATATGAAAAGAAATATGAACTTGCAAGAAAATTTAAAGAAATTTTCAATACAAGATTACATAAAACGATTTGACACAACAAAAATTAAATGCTATAATAGAAACATATTAAAGGAAGGTGATTACTATGGATAATTCTGACAATAGTGACAATAATAATTTAAAATGATTATTACAAAAATTATTTTGTGATGAAGATGAAAAGCTGTAAAGGTTACTAGTAGAGAATAAGGGTCAGCGGCTGAAAGCCCTTTTAGAAAACGTACATAACTGAAACACATTGGAGTGAAATAATTTTTAAAGAGTGGAAAGAATAAAACTTTCAATCTGGGTGGTACCGCGGATATTAATATATATTCGTCCCTGCAATTTTAAGCAGTGGGCGTTTTTTTGTGGAATAAAGAAAAAGAGGTAATTCAAATTTTTTACGAGCCTTTTGTTCTACAAAAAACGTTCAAGGCTATTGAAGGAGGAATAAAAATGAAAGAATACAGAACACACTATTGTGATGAAATTAGGACAAAAGATGTTGGACAGAAAGTACGAATTGCAGGATTCGTAGAAACAATTAGAGATTTAGGAGGATTAGTATTTTTAGACATACGAGATATGTATGGAATAACACAAGTAGTTACATCAGCTGAATGTGAAGAGATAGACAGAATTTCACATATTCCAGTACAATCAGTAGTTACAGTATATGGGACAGTAAGAGAAAGATCAGAAGATACAATTAACCTAAAATTAAAGACAGGTAAAGTAGAAATTTATATTGAAGAAATAAAAATATTAGGAAAAAGAACAAAAACTTTACCATTTGAAATTGATGGAGACACACCAGTCAGAGAGGATTTAAGATTAAAATACAGATACCTAGATATAAGGTCAGAAAAACTAAGAGAAAATTTAAAATTAAGAGCTAAAGTGATTCAATTTCTAAGAGAGCAAATGATAGAAAAAGATTTCTTAGAAGTTCAAACACCAATATTAACAGCTTCTTCACCAGAAGGAGCACGAGACTATTTAGTTCCAAGTAGATTGCATAAAGGAAAATTTTATGCTCTCCCACAAGCACCACAGCAATTCAAACAATTGCTAATGGTTGGAGGTATAGATAAATATTTTCAAATAGCACCATGTTTTAGAGATGAAGATGCAAGAGCAGATAGAGTGCCAGGAGAATTCTATCAATTAGATATGGAAATGGCGTATAGCACACAAGAAGATGTTTTTAAAGTAATGGAACCAATAATGTATGAAACATTCAAGAAATTTTCTAAAAAGCAAGTTTCAGAATATCCATTTAAGCAAATTACGTATAAAGAAGCTATGGCAAAATATGGAACTGATAAACCAGATTTAAGAAATCCATTAGAAATAGTTGATGTAACAGATTTATTTAAGAATATCAATTTGAAAGCATTTGAAGGACAAATGGTTAGAATAATAGCAGGCTATGATGTAAAAGAAAAGTCAAGAAGCTTTTTTGAAGGGATGACAGATTATGCAATAAAAGAACTTAAAGCTAAAGGCTTAGCATGGCTTAGAATTATGGACGATTTAAGCCTGCAAGGACCAATTGCTAAATTTATTCCAGAAGAAGCTAAAATAGAAATGTTAAAAAGAACAGGTGCCAAAGAAGGCGATTGCTTATTCTTTATTGCCGAATATCCTAAAGTAGTCGATAAATTAGCAGGAGCTATTCGTGATGAATTAGGTAAAAGATTGGATTTAATAGATGATACTAAAATAGAATTTTGTTGGATAACAGACTTCCCTATGTATGAATATGATGAAAAAGGAAAATTAACATTTTGTCATAACCCATTTTCAATGCCACAAGGTGGATTAGAAGCATTAGAATCGGAAGATCCTTTATCAATAGTTGCATATCAATACGATTTAGTATGTAATGGAGTAGAATTAGCTTCAGGCGCAGTTAGAAATCATGATCCTGAAATAATGATAAAAGCATTTGAAAAGGTAGGATATGATAGAAAATATATCGAAGAAAAATTTACTGCAATGTTTTCAGCATTCCAATTTGGAGCACCACCTCACGCAGGAATGGCACCAGGAATAGATAGAATGTTAATGCTACTTACTGACAGTGAATCTATTAGAGAAGTTATTGCATTCCCATTAAGTGGAAAAGCAGAAGACTTGATGATGGGAGCACCAGGAATTGTTACAAATGAACAATTAAGGGAATTGCATTTAAAAATAGCAGAAATATAGAAATATTATTAGACACATTACCATTTTTTAAAAGTGCAATTAAGATGTATAAAAAAATGGGATTTTATGAAATCGAACAATACAATGATAGCCAAATGAAAGAAGCGGTCTACTTAAAATTAGATTTATAGTAATAAAAAATTATATCATATATGTGCATATTTTAAATATGTAGTAGAGGGGTGTTTTGAAAATAACAAAATACAAGAAATAAATGGCATCAAAAACTTGTAAAAAAACTATTGACTATTTAAAACAAATGTTTTATAATGTAGCAAAAATAAAACAATAAATGCACCAAAAAATGAAGTAAAAGAAGAAATATAAATATTTTATTTGGAGGTGTATTTTTTTATGGAAGAAAATAAACTAATAAAAACAGAAGAAGATATGGAGATATATGATAAAGAAAAATAATAGGAGAGGGCAACATAGAAAATATATGCCATATGCATTTACAGAACAAGGAATAGCAATGCTTTCAGGAATTTTAAAAAGCGATGTTGCAATAAAAGTAAGCATAAATATTATAGAAAAATTTAATAAACAATATCCAATTTTAAAGATAGCAAAAACAAATGTATTTCATGATAGATTCATAGTAATAGATAGTAAAGATTTATACCACATAGGAGCATCTTTAAAGGATTTAGGAAAGAAGTGCTTTGGAATTAATAAAATAGAAGATATGAATTTTATAGAAAACATAAAAAATAACATAGAAATATAGTGTTTTTTTTATCAGATACTTGTAATATTACCAAAAAAAGGATATAATAAAACTCAAAGTTTACTTAGAAAAAAGCCAGTTTAAAGAAAATAGGAGATGAAAAATATGAAAGTAAGTAAAGAAGAAATTTTGCATATAGCAAAACTTGCAAATTTAAATTTAAAAGAAGAAGAAATAGATACATATTTACTACATTTACAAGATATTTTAAATTTTGCAAACATAGTAAATAATGCACCAGTAGAAGGCTTATCAGAAACAATAGGTGCAAATAAAAATTATAATGTATTTAGAAAAGATGAAATAATAAATTTTGAAGATAACGAAGCGTTACTAGCAAACGCACCAGAAAAAGAAAGAAATATGTTCAAAATACCAAAAGTAATACAATAGGAAGTCAGAAATCAGAAGTCAGAAGTCAGAAAATAGGATTGTAGGGGAGACTATTAGTCGTCCGCTCTTCGAAGAAATTACCCTAAATTCCGACCTCCGACCTCTGACCTCTGACCTCTATAATAGGGAGGATACAAATGGAAATCACAAAGTTAACCGTTCACGAATTAAAAGAAAAGTTAGCAAATAAAGAACTAACAATAACTGAAATAACAAAAGCCTATATTGATAGAATAAATGAAAAAGAGAAAGATATTGGAGCTTTTGTAACCACATTAGAAGAACAAAGCTTACAAAAAGCAAAAGAAATAGAAGAAAAAGTAAAAGCGAACGAAATAAAAGGAGCTTTAGCAGGTATTCCAATAGGAATAAAAGATAATATTTGTACAAAAGGAATACATACAACATGTAGCTCAAAAATGTTAGAGAACTTTATTTCACCATATGATGCAACAGTCATGGAAAAAATAAATAACGAGAACATGATAAATTTAGGAAAACTAAACATGGACGAGTTTGCAATGGGAGGTTCAACAGAATATTCAGCATTTCATGTAACTAAAAATCCATGGAACCTAAACAAAGTACCAGGAGGTTCATCAGGAGGAAGCGCAGCAGCAGTTGCATCTGGAATGGTGCCTTGGGCCTTAGGTTCAGATACAGGTGGTTCAATTCGTCAGCCAGCATCTTTTTGTGGAGTAGTAGGAATGAAACCAACATATGGCTTAGTTTCTCGTTATGGCTTAGTAGCATTTGCATCATCACTAGACCAAATAGGACCAATAACAAAAGACGTAGAAGACTGCGCTATGCTTTTAAACGTAATAACAGGACATGATGAAAAAGACTCAACATCAGAAAATAGAGAAAAAGTAGATTACACATTAAGCCTAAAAAATGATGTAAAAGGAATGAAAATAGGAGTTCCAAAAGAATTCTTTGGAGAAGGAATTGGGCCAGAGGTAAAACAAAAGTTAGAAGAAGCAATAGAAAAATACAAAGAACTAGGAGCAGAAGTAGAAGAATTCTCATTAGATATTGCAAACTATGCCTTAGCAACATACTACATAATAGCATGTGCAGAAGCAAGTTCAAACTTAGGAAGATTTGACGGAATTCGTTATGGATACAGAACACCAAACTATGATAACCTAAAAGATATATACAAAAACTCAAGAAGTGAAGCATTTGGAAGTGAAGTAAAAAGAAGAATAATACTAGGAACTTATGTACTATCATCAGGATATTATGATGCATACTACAAAAAAGCACAACAAGTACGTACATTAGTGCAATCAAAATTTGATGAAGCCTTCAGTAAATATGATGTAATATTAACACCAACATCACCAACAACAGCATTTAACATAGGTGAGAAAAAGGAAAATCCACTAGAAATGTACTTGGCCGATATATGCACAGTATCAGTAAATATAGCAGGACTTCCAGGAATATCAATTCCATGTGGAGTAGATAAAGAAGGAATGCCAATAGGAATGCAATTAATAGGGCAAAAATTCAGTGAAGAAACCTTATTAAATGCAGCATATACATTTGAACAAGCTATAAAATTTAGAGAGAATTATAAACCAGAATTTAAAAATAAATAGAGCAAATTAAGTTGTAGGGGTCTCACCTATGGGAGTCCCGCACTTCGAAGAAAAGAATTAAATGAATAATTAATAATGAATAGTGAAGAGTGAATAATACATGCTTCGCATGAGTGAATAGTACACGCTTCGCTTGAAGGGGGGAACAATAGATGTCAAAAGAAGACTATGAAATAGTAATAGGACTTGAAGTACATGCAGAACTTTCTACAAAAACAAAAATCTTTTGTAGTTGCAAAAATGAATTTGGAGCAGAGCCTAATACACATATTTGTCCAGTTTGTATGGGAATGCCAGGAGCTCTACCAGTACTTAATGAAAAAGTTGTAGAATATGCAGTAAAAGCAGGTATTGCTACAAATTGTGAAATTTCAAGAAATAGTAAAAATGATAGAAAAAACTATTTTTATCCAGATACTCCAAAGGCATACCAAATATCTCAATTTGATAAACCACTTTGCGAAAATGGATATATAGAAATAGAAGATGAAAATGGAGAAAAGAAGAAAATAGGAATAACTCGTATACATATAGAAGATGATGCTGCAAAACTAAATCATAATGAATTTGGTGGAGGAAGCCTAGTAGACTTAAACAGAGCTGGAGTTCCACTAATAGAAACTGTATCAGAGCCAGATATGCGTAACAGTAAAGAAGTAGAAAATTACTTAAGAAAACTAAAATCTATATATGAATATATAGAAGTATCAGACTGTAAAATGCAAGAAGGTTCATTTAGAGCAGATATAAATCTTTCTGTAAGAAAAAAAGGAGCAAAAGAATTTGGAACACGTACAGAAATGAAAAATATGAGTTCATTTAGAAGCATAGTAAGAGCAATAGAATATGAAGCAGATAGACAAATAGATATAATAGAAGAAGGCGGAAAAATAGAACAAGAAACACGAAGATGGGATGATGTGTCAGGAAAAACATTTTCAATGAGAGATAAAGAAGATGCCCAAGACTACCGTTACTTCCCAGATCCAGACTTAATGGCAATAAGACTATCAGATGAATATATAGAAAATATAAAAAAGAACTTACCAGAACTACCAGAAAGCAGAAAAGCAAGATATATAAATGAAATAGGCTTATCAGAAAAAGACGCTAACTTACTTACAGCTTCAAAACATCTATCAAATATGTTTGAAGAAGCAAGTAACATTTGTAAAAATCATAAACAAGTAGCAAACTGGCTATTATCAGATGTTTCAAGAATTCTAAATGAAAAGGAAATGGAAGCAGAAGAAATACCATTTACAGCAGAAGAGTTAGCAAAAATGATTACACTAATAGAAAAAGGAACAATAAGTAGTAGCTTAGGTAAAAAAGTAATAGAAGAACTATTCGAAAATCCAAAAGACCCAGAAGAAATAATAAAAGAAAAAGGCTGGATACAAATATCAGATGAAGGTGCAATAAAAGAAGTAGTACAAAAAATACTACAAGCAAACCCACAATCAGTAGAAGATTACAAAGCCGGAAAAGATAGAGCACTAGGTTTTCTAGTAGGTCAAGCAATGAAAGAAACAAAAGGAAAAGCAAACCCACAAATGCTTAATAAGATGTTTATAGAGGAATTAAAAAAATAAATTAAAATGAGGAATTGCCTCATTTTAATTTATTTCTTTTTGGACTGTATCAAAACCAATACCGCAAATGAAAAATGCTACTGCAAAACTTAAAGATGTTCTAAATAGAGAAATTCCTATGTAAAATAAAGAAGGTAAGCTATAAAAAGCTTCATATGTAAGTAATATCATACTTGAAAGTATACAAACTATAAAAGAAAATACAAACCCAGCCTTCATTAATTTAACAACCTTAGCATCTAAATTTTTAACTTTATCTAATAAAATATTTACAAATTTCATAAATATACCTCACTTTTCTAATATCTTATAAATTTATATTAACATAAAACGATGACAAAATCAAAGGTAATTTATGGCAGATAATGTCGTAATTTAAAGATATATTTTTATTGAATTATGTAAAAAACGATGCTATAATATATAAGATTTTAATTCTCCAATATTTAAAAAATCTTTTAAATATTTCCCAATAAGTAAAAAAATTAGAAAAGGGATGAAAAAATGAAAATAAAATGTTATAATCAGAAAGGAGGAATCTTATGCCAACAATAAGTATGTTCTATGGCATTGTGATAAGAATGTATTATGATGATCATAACCCACCGCATTTTCATGCATTCTTTGGTGAGTACGAAGCTATATTTAACTTTGAAGGTGAAAAAATAGATGGAGAAATGCCAAATTTGAAAATAAAGTTAATCACAGCATGGGCATTAATACATAGAGAAGACTTAATGGCAAACTGGGAACTAGCTAAAGATAGTGAAAAGTTATATAATATAAATCCTCTAAATTAAATAAAGGAGGTAGTCATGAGAAAAATAGTAGATGTAGAAGTATTAGAAAATTATGAATTATTACTTACTTTTGATAATGATGTGAAAAAAATAAAAGATATGAAGCCATATTTAGAAAAAGGGGTATTTAGAAAATTAAAAGATAAAGAAGTATTTAATAAAGTGAAAATATCTTTTGGAACTATATCATGGGAAAATGACATTGATATGTGTGCAGATAGTTTATATGAAACAAGTGAAGAAGTTAAATAACTAAACAAATGAACGAAGATTTTGATACAAAATCTTCGTTCATTTGCTTTATAAAAAACGAAACTAAAATTTTCTGAGTTCTTTCGTCATTAAGAAAATTTTAGTTTCGCATAATTACCTTCTATGGAGCTTTCCTTTGCTTACACTCGGAAATTCCAAGAATATAAAAAGCAAACTCAACATTTTCTAGGCTCATTCTTCACCAAGAAAATGTATGAATTTGCATAATTATCTTGTATGGAGCTTTTCAGCTTTGCATACTATATCTGTAACTCGCTTTGCTCGAACAGCTATAGCATCCTTTTAGTCGAAAATTCCTACAATATAAAAAACTGTGCACAATTTTTTATATATTTTGATTTAAAAGCTAAAATTTATAAAAATTATTAATAACTTTATAAACTTAAGCTTTTACAGCGTTTAATTTTTTAGCTAAATTTGATTTTTTTCTAGCAGCTGTGTTTTTTACTATAACACCTTTTGTACAAGCTTGATCTATTTTTTTAGTAGCTTCTGCAAATAAAGTAGTAGCTTCTTCTATATTACCTGCTTCTACTGCTTGTTCAAACTTTTTAACAGCTGTTCTATAACCTGATTTAATCATATTATTTCTTAAAGTTTTCTTTTCGATAACTCTTGTTCTTTTTATAGCTGATTTAATATTTGGCATCTTGTTTGCACCTCCTCAATCGTTATTGCTAATATATAGCAAATAAAATTCTACCATAAAAATGCAAAATTTGCAATAGTTTATGAAAAAATGTATTAAAAAACTTGAAAAAATATTGCAATTTATAGTAAAGCGTAGAAAAATTACATTATAAATATCAAAAAAACATAGAAAAATTAAAAAAAGGTTTGAAAAATTTCCCAAAACAAGTTATAATATAATTATATTAGAGTAATTTTAACAAAAGATCAAAATGAAGGGAGCGATTTTTATGAACATAAAAATAACAGGAAAGGAACTAAAAGCAACAGATTCTATAAAAGAATATGTTGAAAGAAAAATTGAAAGGTTAGAAAAATATTTTGGAGAAGACATTGAAGTAACAGCAACAATAAAAACAGAAGGAAATGAACAAGTTGCCGAATTACATGTAACAGCTGCTGGAGAAACCTTTAGAGCAGTAACAGCACATAAAGATTTATATGCTTCAATAGATAAAGACATAGACATTCTAGAAGGGCAAATAAGAAAAATGAAAACTAAAAAAGAAAAACAAAATATGTCAGATTCAATAAGACTAAAAGAAGCAATAAATAGTGGAGAACCACAAAGCGAAATGGAAAATGAAATAATAAAAACAATATATTACAGCATAAAACCAATGGCACCAGAAGATGCAAAACTAGAATTAGAAGGAAAACCAAAAAACAACTTCTTAGCATTTATAAACATAGAAACAGGAAAAGTAAATGTAATATACAGATTAAAAGATAGTAAAAACTTCGGTTTAGTAGAACCAGAAGCATAAAGAAACATAAACAAAAAATAAATAAAGTCTTGCATAGCAAGGCTTTATTTATTTTCTGTTTAATATTCTTATTTCATTTGACTTTCAGCTTGTTGTATTAATTTTTTAACCATTTGTCCACCTATTCTACCAGCATCTCTTGAAGATAAATGTCCGTTATAACCATCTTTTAAAGTTACACCAACTTCGCTAGCAACTTCATATTTGAATTTGTTAAGAGCTTCTTTAGCTTCTGGAACTACTTTGTAATTTGAGTTTGTCATTTTTTTCACCTCCTGAAAAATTTAGATTTCATTATATATATTGCGCAAATAGGAAAAAAATAAACTGGAAATTTTAGACAGTTTTAAATTATGACTTTTAGATATTAAATTGAAATATGTTTATAGGAGAAAAATTTTTGTAAAAAAATAAATTATGTTGTAAGTTCAAGTAGCAAATTAAATACTATTAATATATTTAGAAAAAAATAAAAATATATTGATACTTTATGTAAAATATGGTATTATATAAAATAGTAACATATTAATATAGAAATTCTTCGAAAATAAAGGAGGAAGTTTTATGGAAGGAAAAACTAAAACGATTGGTTTGGTTTTAGACAGTATAGGTCAAGAGCGGTTTTATGGCTATTTTACTAAAGTGAAATCAGGTATTATACTTGATGAATTTTGGAGACTAGCATTAGAGCAAGAAGTAATAAGAATCAGATTTTGGTGTAAACGTGAAACAGGTCAGTATAAGACAGATGCGGATACATTAGAAGATGCACTCGAAGTAGGGTATCAGTTGAAAAGCATTGGTATAGATAATCCAAAATTACTTTACAATGGTGAAGAAAAGACAATTGTTGAATGGCAAAGATAAAAATATAAGAAAGACAGGAACTTGTTTCCTGTCTTTCTATGTAGAAAGTCAAAAAATAAATTCCTGTTTTTCTAATATTTTATTTCTTAAAATATACTATAACTATTTGTTAGCCATTTGTCTTTCAGCAGTTTCGATTAATTTCTTAACCATGTTACCACCTATTCTACCAGCGTCTCTTGAAGATAAATCACCATTATAACCATCTTTTAGAGTTACACCAACTTCGCTAGCAACTTCATATTTGAATTTGTTTAAAGCTTCTCTAGCTTCTGGAACTACTTTGTAATTTGAATTTGTCATTTTTTTCACCTCCTAGAATGTGTATATGAGGAAAACAAAAATAGATTGTTTTCACAATATATATAATGTTCAAAAAAAACTAAAATACACTGGAAAAATTTTGTATAATAGGCATTTTTTTAGAAAAAGCAAAAACAATTTGAAAAACAGACACAAAAAGAATACTTTACTAAATAAAAGTACAAAATAAAAATGAGGTGTTTTTTATGAATGAAGATAAAAAAAATTACAAAGATATAGAGGATACAACTAAATATGGAGAATTTATTTCATCATACTTTGCATGGACTACTTTAGAAAAACAAAAAGAAAATGCAAAAGATATGGATAAAATGACAAAGAAAAAAGAAACTTAAAATTTTATTACATCGAAATAATATTATTACAATTTAAGAGTGTGGTCTTGTATCCATCCGTTCTACAACAAATTTGCTTAAATAAATGTTTAAATAAGGACAATTTACTTAAATTTTGGGAGGACACGAGGTCACGCCTCTACATTTGAAAAAGATATTTCTTTCATTATGGCTTGAAAATTAAATATATGAATCTCAAAAATAAAAAATAAAAAAACTATTGACATAAATTAAAAAAAGTATATAATATAGTTATAGGTCAAAGAAAGTCAAAGTTAAAAAGAGGTGGTGTAATTTGAGAATATCAGACATGATAGAAGATTTTATAAAAGATTTATTTACAGAAGATGAAGAATATATAGAAATACGGACGAAATGACTTAGCAGAAAAATTTAATTGTGTACCATCACAAATAAACTATGTAATTTCAACACGTTTTAAGCCCTCACAAGGTTATTATGTAGAAAGCAAACGTGGTGGTGGAGGCCACATAAAAATAAAAAAAATAAACATAACAAAAAGTAATTATTTCATGCATATTATAAATAATATTGGTGAAACATTAACAGCACAAGAAGCAGACATATTTATAAGTAACTTTTTATCATATAACATGATAGACGAAAGTGGGGCAAAGCTTTTAAAGGTAGCAACCAGCGACAATGTACTAACACTAAATCAGCCGATAAAAGACATAATAAGAGCCAAAATATTTAAAAATATGTTATTAAATTTAATTGATTAATAGAGGTCAGAAGACAGAAATCAGAGGGCAGAACTTTAAAAATTTCTTCGAAGAAATTTTTAAAAATCCGACTTCGGACATCTGTTATCCGGCTTCCAAAAAAGGAGTGATTTTTATGAATTGTCAAAATTGTGGAGAAAATGAAGCAAATATACGTTATACACAAATAATAAATGGTGTAAAAAAACAAATGAATTTATGTGAGAAATGTGCAAAAGAACTAGGAATAGATGATATGAACTTAAGTATGCCAATAAGTTTTTCAAGCTTTTTAGGAGATATGTTAGACATGTATGATGAAACTATTCCAAGCCTAATAAGTCCAAAAACATTAACATGCCCAAAATGCAATATGACATATGATGATTTTATAGAAACAGGGAAATTTGGATGTGAAAATTGTTATGAAGAGTTCAAAACAAAGTTAGACCCCTTATTAAAGAATATACATGGAGCAAATAGACATATAGGAAGAACAGCAAATTTTAATAAAGAAGATAAAAATTTGAAATCTATAAATAACTTAGTAGAAGATAATAAAATAGGAGAAAAAGATATAGAAAAAGCAAAAAATGAAAAAACAAAATTAGAAGAATTACAAGAAAGACTAAAACAAGAAATAAAAGAAGAAAGATATGAGGATGCAGCAAAAACAAGAGATGAAATTAAGAAAATAAAATAAGAGGCCAGAGATCAGAAGTCAGAAGTTGGAAGGGGGAAATTGGAGGTCAGAGGGCAGAATAGTAAAGAGAATAAGAAAAATATTAATTATAAAGTCTTCGAATAAATTACTTAAAATCCGACTTCCGACCTGGACATTTAAAAAACAAGGAGGAAAAAACATGAATTGGTATTTAGATAGTGGAAAAGAATCTGATGTAATAGTAAGTTCAAGAATACGTTTAGCAAGAAATATAAAAGATACACCATTTAAACAAAAACTTTCAAAAGAAGATATAGAAAGCCTATTAGAAAAAGTAAAATTTATTATACCAAGTTTAGGATATGGACTAAAATTTTTAAAAATAAAAGATATGGATGATATAACAAAACTAACATTAGTAGAAAAACATGTAATAAGTCCAGATATTATATCAGATAAAAATGAAGAAGAAAGCGCAATACTTATAAATGATGAAGAAAACATATGTATAATGGTAAATGAGGAAGACCATATAAGAATTCAAATATTTAATAGTGGATTAGATTTGCAAAACACAATAAATTTAGCAAAAGAGATAGATAAAAAATTAGACAATAGCATACACTTCTCAACAAATAAAGAATATGGATATTTAACAGCATGTCCAAGTAATGTAGGAACAGGACTAAGAGCTTCTGTAATGGTACATTTGCCAGCATTAAAATTAACAGGAAATATTTCAAAAATTTTACACATAGTAAATAGTTTTGGAATGACAATAAGAGGAATATATGGCGAAGAAAGTCAAAGTAAAGGAGACATGTACCAAATATCAAATAATCAAACAATAGGAATAACAGAAGAAGAAATAATAAACAACCTAGAAAATATAACAAAAAAAGTAATGGAACAAGAAAGACTCGCAAGAAAAAACTTAGCAAAAAATGAAATAGAACTAAAAGATAGAATATATAGAGCA
Organism: uncultured Clostridiaceae bacterium; assembly: GCA_948444845.1. Taxonomy (GTDB): domain Bacteria; phylum Bacillota; class Clostridia; order TANB77; family CAG-508; genus UMGS1663. The sequence goes on from CAOJVB010000011.1 coordinate 13,867, forward strand.
TATGGAATACTAACAAATGCAGTAAAACTAAGTTCAGAAGAAAGTATAAGTTTACTATCAGATATAAAACTAGGAACAGACCTAGGAATAATAAAAGATCTAAATGATGCAAAAGTAAAAAAACTAGAATTATACACAAGACCTGCAAATCTACAAAAATATGCAGGCAAAATACTAAATGCATACGAAAGAGATATAAAACGAGCAGAAATAATAAAAGAAATAATAAAATAATCAACTAAAAGGGACGTCCTTTTTTCGAAAAAATTTGCTAAAAGGGACACTGCTTTTACATAAGAGTAATTAAAAGGGCTGTCCCTTTTAGTAAAAATTTTCGAAAAAGGGGCGTCCCTTTTGGTTGATTTTTGGAAGAAAGGAGATTTTGATATATGATATATAAATTTACAAAACGAGCAGAAAAAGCTTTAGAACATGCTAATAAAGTTGCTGTTAAGCTTGGACATAATTATATTGGTACTGAGCACCTTTTATATGGGTTGGTAAAAGAAGGAGCTGGGATTGCTGGAAAAGTTTTAGAGAACCAAGGTGTTACTCCAGATAAAATTTTAAAGGAAATAGAAGCTCTAATTGGTGTTAATGAAGAGACTTTGGATACTATAGAAAGTAGTGTAGGCTTTACACCTAGAACTAAACGAGTTATTGAAAATGCTTTTAGAGAAGCTAAAAAACAAGGAAATGATTATATAGGAACTGAACATTTATTAATTGGTATTATGCGTGAAGGTGATAGTGTGGCTGTTAGAATTATGCTAGATTTAAATGTTGATCCACAGAAACTGTACAATGAAATTGTGAAAGTTTTAAATGATGATGAAACATTATTAGGAAATAATAAAAATATAAGCCATAAGTCTAATAGTAGTTACAATCAAACAACAACATTAAATCAATTTGGTGCAGATTTAACTAAACAAGCTGAAGATGGAAAGTTAGACCCTGTTATAGGTAGAAAAGATGAAATTGAAAGGGTTATTCAAATTCTTTCAAGAAGAACTAAAAACAATCCATGTTTAATTGGGGAACCAGGTGTTGGAAAAACAGCAGTTGTTGAAGGTTTGGCGCAAAAAATAGTAGCAGAAGATGTTCCAGAGCTTTTAAAGGGAAAAAGAGTAGTAAGCATAGATATTTCTAGTATGGTTGCTGGAGCTAAGTATAGGGGAGATTTTGAAGAAAGAATAAAGAAATGTCTAAATGAAGTAAAAAAAGCAGGTGACGTTATTTTATTTATAGACGAAATTCATACTATAGTTGGTGCAGGTTCAGCAGAAGGTGCGGTTGACGCTGCTAATATTTTAAAGCCACTTTTAGCAAGAGGAGAGGTAAATGTTATAGGAGCTACTACATTAAATGAATATAGAAAGTATATAGAAAAAGATAGTGCACTAGAAAGAAGGTTTAGTCCAGTTACTGTTTCAGAACCTACAGTAGAAGACACTATAAAGATATTAGAAGGTATTAGGGATAAATATGAAGCACACCATAATGTTAAAATTACTGAAGAGGCAATAAAATCAGCAGTAGAGCTTTCTGTAAGATACATTAATGATAGGTTTTTACCAGATAAGGCAATAGATTTAATTGATGAAGCGGCATCAAAGGTAAGAATGAAGGCATATACACAGCCAGATTCAATAAAACAAATAGAAGAAGATTTAGCTAAAGTGTTAAAAGAAAAAGATGACGCAGTTCATACACAAAATTTTGAAAAAGCTGCAAAATTAAGAGATACACAGCATGAACTAGAAGAAAAACTAGAAAAGCAAAAGAAAAAATGGGAAAGTAAAAATAGTAAGGAAATAATTACATTAACTGAGGAAGACATTGCAGGAATTATAGCTAGTTGGACAAGAATACCAGCACAAAAACTAACACAAGATGAAAATGAAAGGCTTAAGAATTTAGAAAAAACTCTGCACGAAAGAGTAATAGGCCAAAATGAAGCAGTAGAGGCAGTTTCAAAAGCGATAAGAAGAGGAAGAGTAGGTTTGAAAGACCCAAACCGCCCTATAGGCTCATTCTTATTCTTAGGACCAACAGGGGTAGGAAAAACAGAACTTTCAAAGGCTTTAGCAGAAAGCTTATTTGGAAAAGAAGACAGCATGATAAGAATTGATATGTCAGAATTTATGGAAGGTCATAGTGTTTCTAAATTAATAGGTTCACCTCCAGGATATGTAGGTTATGATGAGGGAGGACAGCTAACTGAAAAAATAAGAAGAAACCCTTATTCTGTAGTTTTATTTGACGAAATAGAAAAGGCTCACCCAGATGTTATGAATATGCTCCTACAAATATTAGATGATGGAAGGCTAACAGACAGCAATGGAAGAACAGTAGACTTCAAAAATACAGTTATAATAATGACATCTAATATAGGAGCAAGATTAATAACAGACAAAAAATCTTTAGGGTTCATAGGAGCAGGGAGTACTACTACACGAGATGAGGCTAAAAAAGAATATGAAAATACTAAAAAAGATGTATTGGCAGAACTTAAAAAAGAATTTAGACCAGAATTTATAAACCGTATTGATGAAATAATAGTATTCCATAAATTGCAAAATGAAGAAATAAAACAAATAATAAATATTATGCTAAAACAAGTAGAAAATAGATTAGAAAAGCAAAATATAAAAATAGAAATAAGTGAAAAAGTAAAGGACAAAATATTAGAAAATGGAATAGATATAAACTACCGGAGCACGTCCTTTGAAAAGGGCAATTCAAAATATGCTAGAAGATAGAATTGCGGAGGGTATTTTAGATGGCAGGATAAAGGCAAATAAAACTAACAAAATAGAAGTTGATGAAGAAGGAAATATAGTAATAAAATAAGAAAAGACTGGGCACTTTTAAATGCCCAGTTTTTTCTTATTCCTTTAGCTTATAGATAACATACCAAGAGCTATGGACATATAAAATAGCAAGACCTAAGTGGAATTTTGTGTAAAATTAACCACCTTCACGCTACTCTATATGTTAAAATTACTACTGTTTTATAAACTCGCTTCTTTCTATACTGGATTTACATGAATACTAGTACTATAAATTTCATTCAAATTACTAATTTCATTTTCCAAATTATCTGCCAAAGCATGGCTATCAAATGTAGACATGTTTCCATCTACACATATTGTTAAAACTACCATATATTGGTACCCAACAGGGGTAGTATAAAAATTAGTAACGTTTTGAACATCTTTATAGTTTCTAATTATGTTCAAAATTAAATCTTTGGTATCTTCATTTAAAGCCTTATCCATTAAAACATTATAGCTTTCTAAAAATATTTTAATGCCAGTAAATGCAATCCACATAGAAATACCTATACCTACAATGCCATCTACCCAATAAATATTTACTAAAGTAGCAAGAACAGAAATTAGAGTAAAGGTAGTTACAATGCAGTCATTTCTATGATCTTTGCTATTAGCTTCTAAAAGAATATTGCTATACTTTTTACACAATTTATTAGTATAAATGTATAAACAAAATTTAACACAAATAGTAACAATACATACTAAAACTAAAATCCAAGAAAACTCCATAAAGTTTTGATGTATAAGTGAAAATACAGAGTCAAATAATAATTTTAGTGAAACTATAATCATAGATATACTAATAAATAATGAAAAGATGTATTCAGCTTTTCCATGTCCAAAATTATGAGAGTCATCCTTAGGTTCACTAGCTATTTTATTACCAATAAAAGTCATAACAGAAGCAAAAATATCGCTAGCACTATTAGCACTATCAGCAATCATAGCTTGACTATTAGTTAAAATTCCAATACTTCCCTTTATAATTAATAAAAATATATTTCCAAAAATACCAAAAAGCCCAGCCTTTTTAGTTTCTTTAAATCTATCCATAAAAACACCTTCTATATATAATTCTATGTATGATAGAAATAAGTATAACACAAAAATAAGAAAAATCAAATAGCTATATACTACAATGCTAGAAATAAAATTTTGTAAACATTATAAAATAAAAATTATGTATATAAAATACAAACAAAATGACATTATTTTATTGTGATTTATAATTACAAAATATATAATATAAATAGAGAAGTCAAATAAAAGGAGAAGTGTAAAATATGAGAAAGCTAAGTAAAAAAATTAATATAGGGGCTGTAAAAAAAGGAAAGATTTGGGACGCGTCAAAAACTTTCCTTTTTTATTTAAAGTTAAAAAAATAATGCAAAAATAAAAGGAAAGTTTTTGACGCGTCCCAAATCTTTCCTTTTTTACAGCCCCTTATTTTGAAAAGATACAAAATAAGATAGAAACTATTGAAAAAATAAAGACTTTATGATATAAACTAGGTATAAAGAAAAGAGGAATTTAAGTAAAAGGTAAAAAATGAAAAATATAAAAGATTATAATTTAGAGGAACTAAAAGAAGAACTAAAAACCTTAGGGGAAAAGCCATTTAGGGCAGAGCAAATTTTTAAATGGTTATATATAGATAAAGTAAAAGAATTTGATGAAATGACAAACCTTTCTTTAGAACTAAGAGAAAAACTAAAAGAAAATTATACTATGTGTAACTATAATATAATAAAAAAACAAGAATCATCAGATGGCACAAAAAAATACTTATTTGATGTATTAGATGGAAATGCAATAGAAACAGTACTAATGCAATATCACCATGGAAAAACAATATGTGTATCTTGCCAAATAGGGTGTAAAATGGGGTGTAAATTTTGTGCATCAACTGGAATAAAATTTGTAAGAAGTTTAACTTCAGGCGAAATAGTAGAACAAATATTAGCAGTAGAGCAAGACATAGGCGATAAAATATCAAATATAGTATTTATGGGAATAGGGGAGCCACTAGATAATTACGAAAATGTAATAAAAGCAATAAGAATAATAAACAACCCAAAAGGGTTAAATATAGGAGCTAGGCATATAAGTGTATCAACAAGTGGTTTAGTACCACGTATATATGACTTAGCCAAAGAAAATATACAATGTACACTATCAATTTCACTACATGCAACAAATAATGAAAAAAGAAGTAGTATGATGCCAGTAAATAATAGGTATAACATAGAAGAACTAATAAAAGCATGTAAAGATTATATAAAAATAACAAACAGGAGAATTTCATTTGAATATGCACTAGCAAAAGACAATAATGATAATTTAGAAGATGCAAAAGAACTAGTAAAATTATTAAAAGGAATGTTGTGCCATGTAAATTTAATACCAATAAACAAAATAGAAAATGGCAAATTCTCAAAAAGTTCAAATGAAAACATAATGAAATTTAGAGACTACTTAAATGAACATGGAATAGTAGCAACAATAAGAAGAGAGTTAGGCTCAGACATAGACGCGGCATGTGGGCAATTACGTAGAAAGAATTTAGAAAATTAATAAAAAACAAAGAATAAATATATTGTAGGGGCGGCTATTACCTCGTCTAACACTACCAAGAAATTACCCTAATAAGATAAATATATAAATAAAAATATTATTTAATAAATACATTGAAGAAAAGACGAGCTAATAGCCGCCCCTACAATGTAAATAATATGATAAATTTAGTGCAGGGCAATTAAAAAAAATACCAAATGTAGGACATATCTTATTACAGAAGCAATGAACTTAGAGAAAGATGTATCCCTGTTACAAATAATGAGATAAACCCAGCGCGGGACATATCTTATCATGGAAGACATGACCATAGGTAAAGATGTGTCATAAGTCAGTAACTAAAACAAGATAGAGCAAGGAGGAATAAATGGAAGCTTTTGCAAAAACTGACATAGGAAAGGCAAGAGACATGAATCAAGACTACTACTATATATCACCTGAAAATAGTCAAATAAACTTATACATATTAGCAGATGGAATGGGTGGTTATACAGGAGGAGAAATTGCAAGTAAACTTGCAACAATATCAGCTAAAAACTATATAGAAAGTAATTTTGAAGAAACTCTAACAGAAAAAGAAGAAATAGTAAAATTAATAAAAAATAGTATGGAATATGCAAATATGGTAGTATACGAAAAATCCAAAGAAGATAAAGAATTAGAAGGTATGGGTACTACTTTAGAAGTATGTTTAATATATAATAATATAGTATATATAGGACATATAGGAGATAGTAGAATATATATACAAAGAGAAGAAAAATTAAAAAAACTAACTATAGACCATAGCTATGTAGAAAAACTAGTAAAAGATGGTACAATAACAAAAGAAGAAGCAATAAATCATCCAAAGAAAAATATGTTAACAAAAGCCTTAGGCTGTATGGCTTTTGTAGAAGTAGATGTAACCGAAGTAGATTTGCACAAAGATGATATAATACTTATTTGTTCAGATGGACTAACAAATATGGTAGAAGAAGAAACAATAAATAATGTAATAAAAGAAGATTATAAATCAGCACCAGAAAAACTAATAGAACTTGCAAATAATAATGGTGGATATGACAATATTACTGCATTAGTAATAAGACAATAATACTAAAATATGCCAAAGGGGAGAATGTAATGGATTTAGTAGGTAAGCTTATAGCAAACAGATACGAAATAATTGAAAAAATAGGAAAAGGGCGGAATGGCAACAGTATATAAAGCAAAATGTCATGTATTAAACCGCTATGTAGCTGTTAAAGTATTAAAAGATGAATACACAACAGATGCAGAATTTATAAGAAGATTTAATGCAGAAGCACAAGCAGCTGCAGCACTTGCCCATGCTAATATAGTTTCTATATATGATGTAGGACATGAAGATAATGTATATTATATAGTAATGGAACTAATACAAGGAAAAACGTTAAAACAAATAATAAATGAAGATGGAAGCCTGCCTTGGAAATGGTCTGTAAATATAGCTATACAAATAGCATCAGCACTAGAAGCAGCACATAGAAATAATATAGTACATAGAGATATAAAACCACACAATATAATAATTACAGAAGAAGGACTTGCAAAAGTTACAGATTTTGGTATAGCAAAAGCAGTATCAAATTCTACAATAACAGCATTTGGAACAACAATAGGTTCAGTTCATTACTTCTCACCAGAACATGCAAAAGGAGGATTTACAGATGCAAAATCAGACCTATACTCATTAGGAGTAGTAATGTATGAAATGCTAACAGGTAGAGTACCATTTGATGCAGACACCCCAGTTTCAATAGCACTAAAACATATGCAGGAAAAACCAGTAGAGCCAATAAAGCTAAACCCATCTATTCCATTTGCAGTAAACCAAATAATAATGAAAGCAATGCAAAAAGACCCAAGCTTAAGGTACACATCAGCAACAGAAATGATAAAAGACTTAAGTGTAGCACTAAAAAGACCAGAAGGTAATTTTGTAGAAGAAGTAGATGTTACAGCACGTACACAAGTTATACAAACAGTACATGAAGAAAGCCATAGCAAAAATGAAAGTAAGAAGAAAAAAGGAAAAATAAAAAGATATTTTGAAAAACACCCAAAAGCAAAAATACCAATAATAATAATTTCATGTATAATACTATTTTTTGTAACAATATTTGCAACAAAAGCACTTATGGATATTGGTACAGTAAAAGATGTACCAATACCAGAACTAGTAGGGAAAACAGAAGAAGAAATAAAAGAACTATTCAAAAATACAAAATTTACTTATGAAATAACAGGTGAAGAGTATAATGGAGAGATAGAAGAAGGAAAGGTCATAACCCAAAATCCAAAATACAGAAAAAATTATACAATTAAAGAAAATTCAAAATTTGAAATAGTAATAAGTAAAGGCAAAAAAATAGTAATTATGCCAAAAGTAGAAGGCGAAAAAATAGAAGAAGCAAGAAGAATGATTGAAAGTTTAGAAGCAAACTTAAATATAGAAGTAGTCGAAGAAGAAAGCACAAAAGTTGAACCAGGAATAGTGCTAAAACAAAGCTTAGAGAAGGATAAAGAAGTAGAAGCAGGAACAACTATAACACTTACAGTAAGCAAAGCAAAAGAACAAGTATCTGTACCATATGTAATAGGAAAAGCAGAAGAAACAGCTAAAAAAGAGTTAACAGACGAAAAATTAAAAGTAGAAGTAGTATATGAAGAAGACACTAGCAAAGACACTGGAATAGTACTAAAACAAAGTATAGATGTAGGAAAAGCAGTAGATGAAGGAACTTTGGTTACAATAACGGTAAACAAAATAGCAGAAGTAAAATCTGGAACAGTCACAGTAAATGTAAAATCTATAACAAATTATAAACCAGAAAAAGATGAAGAAGGAAACGAAATAGAACCAAAAGACATAAAACTAAAAGTAACAGTAACCTCACAAGGAACAACAGAAACAGCATACGAACAAAGTGTAAAACCAACAAACGAAGCAGTAGCAGTAAAAATATCAGGAAAAGGAACAGTAACAATAAAAGTATATATAGATGGAGTACTTGGAGGAAGAGAATATCAATTAAACCTAAACAATAGCACAACATTAACAGTAGAATAATAATCAAAAAGTGTGAAAAGAAAAATTTTCTTTTCACACTTTTTGATTTACATTACTTCGTCAAACTCTTCTTTTATTGCCATAAATTTTTCACGTGCATCATTAACACATAAAGAGAATATTTTTAAAGAAGGTATGAACAAAACTAAGCAAATAAATCCAATTGTTTCAAAAAATACAAAGAATCCCCATAAAAAACAAATGGCAATAGTCAAAAATGCAAAAGACCATAATAAAGCGATTAATCCATTTAATCTTAGTAACTGGGCTTTATCAGACTTATCAATTTTCTTTTTATCCACGTCAACAAAATAGTCATAAGCCACTTGGGTAATAGGTAGCCAAAAAATGAAAATAAAAATTGCAGCTATTACTAATATTGTACCTATCAAAACGTTATTTAAAATTGGAATAAGCCAAAATGCACTAACGCAAAGAGCAAAAAGAAAAAATGATAGAGCAAGCCAAAGGTTACCTCTTGTTTTCCGTAATTTGTCTGAAACTGACATAATAATGTCTCCTTTCATAATAAAAATAAACACTAAAGTTACATAAATAGTATATAATAAATTAAGTAAAAAGTCAATAAAATGTGACTTGTTTTTTTTGTAAAAATATTATATAGTACTAATAGAGCAAATAAAATTAAGAAGGAGAATTATGCAAGGGTTAATAATAGGAAATATATCTAATTTATATAAAATAAAATGTGAAAATGGAATATATGAAGCGGTAGCAAGGGGAAAGTTTAAAAAAGAAGATGAACTTTCGCCTGTTGTAGGAGATAGGGTAGAAATAGAAGTAATAGATGAAAAAAATGCAGTTATAAGCAAAATATGTGATAGAAAAACATATATAAAAAGACCTAAAATTGCAAATATAACTCAAATAGTATTTGTAATTTCAACAAAAAATCCGAAGCCAGACTTATTAATGCTAGATAAACAAATTTGCTATGTAGAAAGTTTAAATATAAAACCAATTATAGTACTAAATAAAATAGATTTATCAGATATTTATAAAGATATTGAAGAAGTATATAAAAAGGTTCGGATACAAAGTAATATTAACAAATGCAACAAATAAAATAGGAATAGAAGAATTAAGAAAAGAGCTAAAAGGAAGAATAAGTGCTTTTTCTGGAAATTCGGGAGTAGGAAAATCTACGATAATAAATGCATTATTTAATGAAGAAATAACAAAAGAAGGAGAAATAAGTGCAAAGAATAAAAAAGGAAAAAATACAACAACAGATATAAAAATATATGAACTAGGAGAAAATACATATATAGCAGATACTCCAGGATTTTCAAGTTTTGAAATCACAGAAATAGAAAGTAGTGACTTAGATAAATACTTTATCGACTTTAAAGAATATATAAAGACTTGCGAATTTGTAGGTTGCACACATATAAAAGAAGAAAATTGCGGTATAAAAAAGGCTATGGAAAGTGGAGAAATAGCAAGTGAGAGATATGAGAGATTCTGCAAAATATATAATGAATTAAAAGAAAAGGAGGCACGAAGATGGTAGAAATAAGCACATCACTATTAAGCACAAACGAGGAAGAAATTATAAAAATAATTTATGATTTGGAAGTTGCCAAAACAGACTATTTCCATATAGATGTAATGGATGGAAAATTTGTAGAAAATGATACTTTGGAAAAAATGAGAAAATACACAGAAAGTATAAAAACTGTGAGTAATGTGCCTATAGAAGTTCATCTAATGGTAAATAATATAGAAGAATATGTAAAAGACTACATAGACTTAGAAGTAAGCAGTATAACATTTCAAATAGAAGCGTGCAAAAATGAAATGGAAGTATTAAAGCAAATATCATATATAAAACAAAATAATTGCAAAGTAGGAATAGCAATTAGCCCAAAAACTGATATAGAAAAAGTATATGAATATCTACCATATATTCATAAAGTAATTGTAATGACAGTAGAGCCAGGAAAAGGGGGGCAAGAACTAATACCAGAGACAATACAAAAAATAGAAGCCTTAAATAAATTTATATATGAAAATAGTTATGAAGTAGACATAGAAGTAGATGGAGGAATAAACGAAAAAACTGCAAAAAAAGTAATAGATGCAGGAGCAAACATACTAGTAGCAGGAAGCTATATAACAAATTCGAAAGACTATGTAAAAGCAATAAAAATATTAAAACAAAAGCTGTAGAAATTATATCTACAGTTTTGTTTTAACCATTAAAATATACCAGTTATTTCATTTAATAAAATGTCTTTAAATTTATCTTTTAAATCAGGCAAACTTTCTTTTATAGTTCCCCATAGTACTGAGAAATCAACATTTTCATAATTATGGACATTTCCTCATTTTAAATTTTATATATTATTAGAATAACACAAGAAAAATATAATTACTATAATAATATAAAAATTTTATATTATTATAGTAACAAAAACAATTAATCAGTTAATAATAAATTATAGTAAAATAATTGCCCATATTCAATGATACAATGAACATAGGCAATTAACTTTGTTATTTAATTTTATTTTTCTATTTCTTGGTCAACTTTTTCTATTTCAATTTCTTTTCTATATACTGCATTTACAAATAATGTACCAATTCCAAAAAGTGCTACCAAGAAACCGAATATTCCGCCAATGTATGGTATTTGACTAATAGCCCATATTACTAATGCAGAAATTAAACTTGCTAAAACAAATTTTAATTTTCCATCCCATTTTGCAAGCTTTGTAAATAATGCTCCAAAATAGATACTTGCAAAGGCAGTTCCAGACATACATATGGCTATAAATAAGAATATAGCTGATACTGAAACTAAGCTAGCAACACTGCTAAATACAAGTAGTATTAAAGCAAATATTATAGCAAGTGGTAACACAATACCAATACCTAAAGAAATGAAAGCCTTTTTAGTATCCATATCTGAAACTCTATTTACAAACTTAGGAGCTAACCATAAAGCAAGTAAAAGAACTACAAATGTATATACTAAAATATTAATTGAATCAAATATATAATCAAACACTTTTTCAATAACTCTTTCTTCATGTACAGTTTCTTTGTTATATTTTATTTCGCCACCAACTATACCTTCTGGAATATCAAGTTCAGTAGTACTAGAATATTCTAAGTTACCACCAATTAAATTTTCGTTTTTAGAAAAAATATTATATGTAGCAGCATTAATATGAGCATCTCTTCTAACAAGACCATTTATGGTTATTGTATTTGCACTAACATTTAAATCTCTGCCTACATAAGCATTAGAATTTAAAGTAAACTTATTAGCAAATGAATATACATCACAAACATAACCACTAATATTAACCTCACTAGCCACAACAAACAAACTGCTATAAATATAAGCGCTTTCCTCAAAAGTTACTTTATTTGCACAAATAAATAAGTTACCTGCAATTTCTCCCTTTACAACAACTTCATTTCCAAAAGCATAAACATTACCATCAACTAATTGGTCAATTTCAAGCTTATCAGAAGCAAGGTATAAATCATTATATACTATTTCAGGCTCAGAAGCTGTACCTTCATTAGGCGAATCTTCATTAATAGGCTCTGTATCATTTGGAACATTTTCTGAAATAGGCATTATGTCATTACCATCCGCTGATGTTCTAGGCTCAGGAGTTGCTAGGCTAAAACTACAAACTAAAATAAATAGAGTAACTAGTATAAATAAAAATTTACATTTTCTCTTAAACATTTTATCCTCCTTATATTTTTAATACAATAAATATATAACTTTATTATACAAAAGTCAATAAAAGAAATATGCAAAATAGCCACAATTCTATTTTTTTGGTTACTGTTCAGATAGTTAGCTAGGATAACATATTAAAATAAGCTACAATTCATGTAGGGGCGATTAAAATCGCCCACAGGTCACAAAAATTTTCAGAGGACATGCTAAAAGAAAAATTAGGAATATAGCAAATCCGTTGAAGCACAGGAGATTAACTAGCACATAACTTATTTCTAACTCGTTATTGTTCGAAGAACTAAGAAAAAATCACCTCTACATCGTAAAAATATATTACTTACTGGGAGCGTATTTTAATAGTGGTATTGTAATACTTTTTATTAAATATTAATTTAAAAAACAATTTTACTAATACCAATAAATATTAATAAAACTCCAGAAACTATACCCCATATATTTTCAGGAATATTAGAAATATCTCTAATTTTTTTACCTAAGTATCCACCAAATGAAAGGAAAAACAATTGGAAAAAAGCAACCAAAATAGGAAAGAAAAATGGATTTAATCCCATTATACTACTACCAATACCAATTCCAATAGAGTCTATTGACAATGCTATACCAAGGTACAAGGCCTCTTTTGCCTCTATTTGATTAGAATTATTAAAATCAGAATAACTAGGGTCACGTATAATTTGAACAGTAATACCTAAAAATTTAATAAAGAAGCGATATTCTTTTTTGTGTAATTTAGGAATGTTCAATTCTTGCCTAATAGGTGAAATTACGCAATTTCCGTTTATCTTTTGATTGTAGTGGAAAGTTTGAAGCTGTTGTAGGGGCACCGTTTGAGGGAATACTTATTAGAAATGACACCACTGTGCCCATCTTTATTCTTTGTAATAGCTTGAACAATAATCCATACTCCCATTAAGCAAAGCAAAATAGAGCCAATTGCACAAGAAATATAAGAAGGAAAAACTTTGCAAATAGAAGAACCTAGAAAAACTGAAAAGGTAGTTATAATTATAGATATACAAAATAATATACATTTTGCACCAAAAGAAATCTTTGTATTTTTAAGACCATAAGTAATACCAATACTTAAAGAATCTATACTAACGCATATGGCAAGTAAAAAACAATTAAGTAACATAAATAAACACCTCTCATTTACATAATATTACTGAACAAAATAATTGGTGAGTAAAAAAGGACGTAGATTGTAACAAAATAACACGAGGAGATGTGAAAAATAAAAAATTAATACTTTTCATTTGCAGTTAAATGTATTAAAATACAAATATAGAAAATAATAACAAATAAGGAAGAAAAAATAGGAGAAAACTATGATAATAGAAATAATTAAATTTATAGTACTTTCAAGTTTAATAGTACTAATATCTAAATATATATTAGTAAAACTACTAAGAAAATTAGCAGAAGCCTTAAATTTATCAGCTAAAGTAGTAGGAGATATAGCAGGAGTTGCAACATCAGTGCCCGAATTTTTAACTGTATCATTTTCAGCATTTGCGGGACTAGCAGGAACGAGTATTTATAATATAATTAGTTCCAATGTAATAAATTTAATACAATATATTGCAGCAGTAGTATTAAATAAAAATCAAAAACTATTAAATAATAAAGGAATAAAAGTTCAATTAATATTAGTAATGGCAACTATATTAATTCCAATATTAATGGTAATTTCAAAAATAGAACTTAATATAAACTTTACACTAGTATTTATCTTACTCTTTATATTGTTTTACTATATAAACTCAAATGTGCATAAATTATACTTAAAAAAGCAAGATGAAAGAATATATAATGAAATAGAGAAAGAAAAAAAGTGGATTAAAGGAAAAATAAAAGTAATTATAAAATATTTAGTAGCATTATTATGTACAAGTGTAATACTGTATTTTATAGGAGACAATTTAGGAAATGTGTTAGAAAACTTAAAAGTAGCATTTAATATTCCAGAAGCCATAATAGGTATAGCATTAGGTTTTATAACAAGTTTACCAGAACTTATAACATTTTTCGAATCACAAAAACATTATAAAAAAGAAGATGCAAAAGAAGGAATTGTAGAAGCTACAAACAACCTACTTACATCCAATATACTTAATTTATTCATAATTCAAACAATAGGAATAATAATAATAAACTTGGTATAAAAAGGAAAAAGTTGCATATAATAGTAATAAGCGCGCACGGTAGGGACGGTCCTTTGCGTTCCGAAATCGTAAGCGCAGGGGACACTCCTTTTAGTGTATAAAACATTATTGGAGAGGAAAACTAAGTATTTATTATAGGGGGTGTATATATGGAAAATGACTATATAAAAGAAACAAAAATACCTCAAAAAACAGAGGAAGAAAAAGAAATTGAATTAGTAGTGAGTATAATGAAAGCTAAGAAAGAATTAGATGAAGCATGTAAAAACTTTGAATATGCACATGATGACCTAATAGACTATTACACATATGAAATAAAAGCAACCAGAGCAAAGTTTGACTACTTAGTAAAACAGGCAAAAAAGCAAGGTTTAGCAATAGATATAATAAAACAATTAGAAATAAAGTTAAATACAGCAATGTAAAAATATATAAGTAAAGTAAGTAATATTTGTCCAATATTATTCATAATATTAAATAAAGCAAATTCAAGATTTTTTAAGTAATGAAAATTATTATAAAGTCTAGCATTTGTATAATTATATTGTAAGAATAGTTCCTTCATGTGATAGGAAATTCTAAATATATATAAAAGGTGTGGTGATTAATATTGGAAACAAATACAATAATAACTTATTTAGCTTGTATATTTTTTTTACTTATAATAGGTAGAATATTTATATTACCATTAAAAAGTATATTAAAATTAATAGGAAATGCAATATTAGGGGGAATATTAATATTTATAATAAACCTAATAGGAACTGCATTTAACTTTCATATAGGGCTTAATATAGGAACAGCAATAGTAGTTGGAATATTAGGAGTACCAGGAGCAATATTACTAACATTTCTAAAATTTTTATAAAAATCAATTGACATAAATTAAAAAATATAGTAATATAATGCCATGATACTATAGTAAAAAATTATTATCTACGAATGGAGGTAGTATATATGAGAAGGATTAATGGAGCAAAAAAATTATTATGGGATTGTGATGGAAACATTTGGCGGCATGTAAGTTATGAAGACAAAATAGTTACAGAACAATTTGGAATTGAACTAACAGAGGAATTTACTAAACAATATTTCGAAATGTTCGAGAAATTTGAAATTCACTTTGAGAACCAAAAACTAACAACAGCTGAATATATAAATTTGATAGAAAAATGTATGCCAATACTTGCAAAAAATAACATATCATCAGAGGAATTCTATCATAAGTGGATACAGATAGAAACTAGTGTACTGAACGAAGGAGCGCTAGAAACTATACAATATTTTCACATTAAAGGATATACAAACATTATTTTTAGTGATATGCCATATGATAAACAAATAATTTTGTTAAAGCGATATGGTATATTACAGTATATAGATGATATATTTACTGGAGATAATAATTATTTAAAGAGAAATCCTAAATCAAAAGATAGAATTATAACTAGAGGACATGAAAAGGAATATGTAATAATAGGTGATTCATTAAAGAATGATATTGCATTTGCAAATCATGCAGGTATTAGATCAATTTGGTTTAATCCAGGGTGTAAAAAAAATAAGTCAGAATATAAGCCAACAATGCAGGTAACTTCATTATATGAGGTCTGCCAAAGAATAAAGAGGTAAATAAATAAAAAGAAGAAGTGTGCTTTTAAAATATACTTCTTCTTTTTATATTCTAGAGAAATACGTTATTTTAAGTTTAAATTTTAGAGGGAGATTACTAGCAATCAACATGGAAAAGCCACTTTTTTGTTATAGTATAGGAAAAATCGATTTCAATGGGAGTAACCTCTAAGTCGCCCACATGGAGAAGCTTATTTTTTTTAGTATAGAAAATAAGTTATATTGAAATTGTAAATAAATATTACAGAAAACAAAGAAATGTTACAAAAATATTGCAAATATATTACAATTGTGTTATAATAAAAATATATTCAAAAGAGAAGGTGAAAAATATGGAACTAATGATGATAATATATATACTAATATTTATAATATTTGCATTAATTGCATATGCAGTATTGCAATTAAGATTAGCAGGCTTAAATGTAAAAGACTTTTGGAGCTTTATACAAGCAAACCAAATGTTAGATAAATTATATGCATTTTCAAAAAGATATGAAAAAATGAGTGCACAAGAACAAATAATATTCCTAATGGAAGCAGAGAAAGTATTCAATGCATTTGATAAAGTGCCACAAATTATATGGGAAGAAGAATACGAAAAATATAAAGACGTATTAAATACATATAAAGACATAAAAGTTCTAAGATGGGCACAAAATTAAAATGGATAACATAAAAAATCCTAAAATATAAAATGAAAAAACGTTAGATAATATAAAATCTAATGTTTTTTTATTTTATTACAGGAAAATTATGGCTATAAATTTTTTATCGTAGAGGCATGGGGAACATGTCGTAGAGTCTTGTATAGAAAAAATCGATTAAAAATGTAAAGGCGTCGTTTGTGGGAATGCTTCGAATGACAAGACTTAAGCTGTATCATTTAGTTTATAAAAATTACATTAATGAATTTTAGAATAAAAAAAATTAAAAATAATATAATATTAAAAAGAAGAAAATTGAAAGGAAATAATATGAAAATAAGATATTTTGATCATGCTGCAACAACATATGTTAGAGAAGAAGTATTAAATGCAATGCTACCATTTTTTATGGTAGAATATGGGAATGCCTCTTCTATGTACATTAAACGGAAGAGAAACTAAAAGAGCTATACATTTGGCAAGAGAAAAAGTTGCGAAAGCAATTAATTGTAAGGCAAAAGAGATATATTTTACATCTTGTGGCAGCGAAAGTGATAATTTGGCAATAAAAGGAATTTGCTATAAAAATAGAGAAAAGAAAAATCATATTATAACTACAAAAATAGAGCACCCAGCAGTATTACATACTTGTGAGAGTTTAGAAAAACAAGGAGTAGAAGTAACTTATTTAAATGTAGATAAAAGAGGTTGTATTTCTTTATATGAACTAGAAAATGCAATTAAAGAAAATACTATACTAATAAGTATAATGACAGCAAATAACGAAATAGGAACTATCGAGCCAATAAGAGAAATAGGAAAAATTGCTAAAGCTCATAATATATTATTTCATACAGATAGCGTTCAAGCTATAGGAAATATGAAAATAGATGTAGAGGAAATGAATATTGACTTGTTATCAATGTCTGCACACAAGTTTTATGGACCTAAAGGAGTAGGAGCATTATATGTAAGAGAAGGAATAGAATTTGAAAAATTGCAAGATGGAGGACATCAAGAAAGAGATAAAAGGGCAGGCACAGAAAATGTAGCAGGAATAGTAGGCTTAGGAGAAGCAATAGAGTTTGCATATAAAAATTATGAAGAATATAATGAAAAATTAAAAAATTTAAGAGACTATTATATTGAACAAGTTGAAAAAAGAATACCAAATGTAAGCCTAAATGGAGACAGAATAAATAGACTTCCAGGCAATGCCAATATATCATTTGAAGGAGTTATATCAGAAGAACTATTATATAAACTAGATGAAAAAGGAATATGTGCTTCAGGAGGAAGCGCATGTAGTACAGGAAACCCACGCCCATCACACGTACTAATGGCAATAGGAACAAATAGTAAAATGGCAAAAGGTGCATTAAGAGTAACTTTTGGAATGGAAAATACAAAAGAAGATGTAGATTATTTAGTAGAAAATTTAAGTCAAATAGTTTCAGAATTAAGACAAAATGAAACATAATTAGAAAAGGGTAACAGTCAGACTGTTGTGGTAGCAGACTTTGGCGATTTGTGTGTAGAAGAACATCCTTGTTATTGACAAAAAAAGAATAAAATAATAAAAAATGCAAATAATACTTAAATAGAAGAGATAAAAGGAGAAATCTATTTAAGTGGAAAAAATAGAAAAGACATTAATAGGAATTGGTGCAGGTGTAATATGTGGTCTCTTTGCATCAGGAGGGGGTCTTATATTAGTTCCTGCTTTTATATACTTATTAGGAATAGAAGATAAAAAAGCAAGAGGAACAGCAATAATGTGTATCTTACCTATGGTAATTACAAGCAGTATATTCTATTACAAAGACAAATTCATAAATTGGGAAATAGGTGTTATGTGTGCCATAGGAGGACTAATAGGAGGAGTAATAGGGGCAAAGCTATTAAAAAAAATGAAAACAAAATATATTAGAATATTATTTACAGTTTTTTTATTATATGTTGCAATTAAGATACTAATTACAGGTTAAAAAGATATAACAATAATTTACAAGAATAGAAGTTAGAGGTTGGAAAATTAGGTAATTTCTTCTAAGCATTTACCTTATATTCCAACTTCTATTACAAGGAGGGAAAAAATGTTGCCAATTATTTTTGGAATAATAGCAGGAATTGTTACAGGTTTAGGAATGGGCGGAGGAACAATATTAATTTTACTTTTATCATTATTTATGGATTTAGACCAACATATAGCACAAGCTACTAATTTAGTATTTTTTATTCCAACATCACTTGCAGCAATTGCAATTAATATAAAACAAAAAAATGTTGATTTCAAACTAGCAGTAAATATATCTATATTTGGAATATTGGGTAGCATAATAGGAGTACTTATCTCAGAAAAAATATCTTCAACACATTTAAGAAAATATTTTGCAGTATTTATACTCATAATTGCAATTCATGAAATTTATAAATTATATAAAGAGTATAGAATAGCAAGAAAAAACACATACTAATTAAAAAGCAATAATTTTAGAATAATTATTATATAAAATTAGATAACAATTATTATAGAATTATAAAATAAAAAAAGGGAGGTAAGTAAATGAATATGAAATTTGTAAAAGGAATAGTAATAGGAGGCATTGCTACAGCAGGTGCTATGATGATGTATAAAGAAATGTCAGGAAGAAATAAAAGACATATGGTAAGAAAAGGAAAACAATTTGCTAAGAAAATGGGAATATTATAAAAAAATGGGCTGATTTTTTTTACAGCCCATTTTCCTTATTCTTTTCTAGAATTTTTTTTATCTTCTTTCATAACTTCTTTAATAGCACCTAAACTACTTAATGCACTAGTTGCGTCAAAAGGAATAAATACCTTATTTGCTTCTCCATTTGCTACGTCTTTTAATGCTTCTAAAGATTTTAATTGTACTAGTTTTTCATTAGGGTTAGCTTTCATCATTGCTTCATATACCATATGAATTTCTTCTGCTTTAGCTTCAGCAACTTTCTTAATAGCTTCTGCTTCACCAGTTGCTCTTCTTATTTTTGCTTCTTTATCAGCTTCTGCTTCTAATATGGCAGCTTCTTTTTTACCTTCTGCAAGTGTGATTGCAGATTGTCTTTCACCTTCTGCTTGAAGTATTAATGCTCTTTTATTTCTTTCTGCATTCATTTGTTTTTCCATTGCATCTCTAATGTCTGCTGGTGGAGTAATGTCTTTTATTTCAACTCTGTCAATTTTACATCCCCATTGATCTGTAGCTTCATCAAGTATTACTCTTAATTTATCATTAATAGCATCTCTTGAACTAAATGTCTCATCTAAGTCCATTTTACCAACAATATCACGAATTGTAGTAATAGCTAGGTATTCAATACCTTTCTTTAAACTTTGAATTTCATAAACTGCTTTTGCAGGATCTGTAATTTTGTAGAAAACTACAGTATCTATTGTAATTGTAACATTATCTTTTGTAATAACACCTTGTGGTGGGATATCCATAGTTTGTTGTTTTAAACTTACAACACTACGAACATGGTCAATAAATGGTATGATTATTGTAAGACCAGCATCAGCAATTTTATGAAATTTACCAAGCCTTTCAATAATATAAACTTCAGATTGTTTAACAACCTTGATAGTTTTAAATGCAATTAAAAATATAATAGCAAGTAAAACAATTAAAAATATAAATCCTTCCATAAAAATTTCCTCCTTTTTTATATGGTCAAAAATTAGATAGTTAAATAATAATTGTAGGGATGGCTATTAGCTCATCAACACTTCCTTGTATAATAGGAAAGTATGCTATTTTAAGTTAATGTTGTAGGGGCGAGCATTGCTCGTCTGAGAGGCGAAGCCTCTTTCTTCTAAATTTTGACATTTATTTTTTAGAAGTTCGAGATTAAAATATAGGGGAATTTTTTCGAAGGATAGACGAGCGGTGCTTCCCCTACAATTAACTTCTAACTTCCATTAAATAACTACTTTGTAATTTCTGAATTAACAACAATAGGTTTTACTACTGCCTTAACTCCATCTATTTTAATAATTTTAACTTCAATACCTTTTTCTATTGTAATATCATTTTCAGTTTTTGCAGACCATACTTCATTAGCTATTTTTATTTGGCCTACACCTAAAGTATTATTAATAGCTTGAGTTACAATTCCTTTTTTACCAATTATAGAATATGCATTAGTTTCTAATTTTTTATCTTTTTTAGTGAATTTGTTTATAATTGGTTTTGTAAGTAAAAGTAATATTACGGAACTAATAACAAAAACAGAACATTGAAGTATAATGTTTTCAGGCACAAATATGCTAACAATCATAGAAAGAAGAGCACCTATGCCAAACCAAAATACAAAAAAACCGGACAGTTGCCATTTCAATAATAAAGCATAAACCACTAACTATAAGCCAAATTTGCCACATAATAAACCTCCTAAATTTATTCTAACAATATTATTATAGCATAAATTTAGAAAAAAAGGAAGATGTTAGTATATAAAAAATTAAGACATAAATAATAAAAAGGAAGGCTGAGAGCCTTCTTTTATTCCTTTGAATATTCCTTAATGAATGCACGAACATATTTTAGTCTGCGGTCATATTCACGTTGACTAAAATATGTTCGTGCATTCATTGCATCGGTATCCCTGTGCTCAACAGGATAGGTTACTGGTCTACGACCAATGAGCAATGCAGCTGACTCCTCACTTATTGTACCTGTTTTCTTCTGCTCTTCTACAAGTTCATTAATAGTCTGCTGAATCCGTTCATTAATTGGGGCTGCTAAAATACTCTCTAAACCTTTTTTAGAAATTCTTATAATCATAAAAAACCTCCTTCAATAAAAACGGTTAACTGATAATAAAACTATAACATAAATTAACATAAAAGTCAATAGGCATGAAAAATTATGTCATTTATATTACAAAATTTGTTGACTTTTACACAAATAAAGTATATACTGAAAGGCATATAAAATATCGACAAAAGGAGAGAAATATTTTATGAAGTTACTAAAAAACGTACTTAAAATTTTAGCACTAATTATAGCATTATTAGTAATCAATTCTTCATCAATTAGTGCTAAAACATTAACTGTAAATACAGATACACTAAAGCTAAGAAAAGAAGCAACTACAGAGTCTACAATATTGGAGCTATTAAACTATGGTGAAAAATTGCAATATATTGAAGATGCTGGAGATTGGTATAAAGTAAAAATAAGAGGCATCACAGGGTATGTACATAAGGACTATGTAAAAGTAAAAGAAGAAAATACTAATACTAGTACAAATAATATTGTAGAAAATACAGTTACTAACGAAAGTAATACAACAATCACAAATACTACAAATACTACAAATACAATAGCAAATAATGTAGCAACTAATACTATAGGAAATACTATTTCAGAAGGAGAAAATACCATTCCAGTAAGTTCACAGCCAGAAACTACTGTATTAAAAGAAATGAAAGTTTCTAAAGATAGTAATATATATATATTACCTTTAATTAATGCAAATATAATACAAAACATAAAAAAGGATAGTAAAATAACAATTATAACAAAAACTAATGGATGGTCATATGTAGAAACTGATGAAGTGACTGGTTGGATAAGACAAGATAGATTAGTAGATATTAATGTAGCTTCTAGTGATACAACAACAAATCCTAATGAGGGGACAGACAAACCACAAAATGAACTAGAAACACCTTCAGACACACAAGTAACAACAAAAACAATGTATGTAAATACAGCGTCAATATATGTAAGAAGAGGACCTGGAACAGAGCATGAAATAATAGATTCACTAATACTAAATAATGGAGTTAAAGTAGTAGCAGAAAATGGAGATTGGTATAAGGTAGAGGTGGCTGGAAAAACAGGATATATTGCGAAAAGATTATTATCTGATAAACAAGTAAGCACAACATCAAGGGGAGAAGTAAGTAGAGAAGAAGAAGTACAAGCTACAGAAAATACTACCCAAAATGACAATGTAGTACAAAAAACAAAAGGTGACCAAATAGTAGAATATGCAAAAAAATATTTAGGATGTAAATATGTATATGGAGGTTCAGGACCAAATACATTTGACTGTTCAGGTTTTACAATGTATGTGCTAAAAAACTTTGGAGTAACCCTAAGTCATTCAGCAACAGCACAATCAAGAGTTGGAACACATGTAGCAAAAGAAAATTTACAACCAGGCGATTTAGTATTTTTCACAGACTATGAAACAGGAAGTGGTATAGGCCATTGTGGAATATATATAGGAGATGGAAACTTCATACATGCATCATCGGGAACAGGATACTGCGTAAAAATATCAACACTAACATCAGGTAGTTACTTAAAGAGGTATGAAACAGCAAGAAGAGTAGTGCAATAAAAATTATCGGAAACCAAGAAGAACTAACAAAAAAGGAGAATGTATATGACAATATTCATAATAATGATTGCATATATATTAGGAATAATATGGGGGCTATATATAAAAAATATAGTCTCCTTGTTTATAATAATAATTGCAATAATACTAATTAAAAAATCAAAACTAAACAAATATATAAAATTATTAATTCCAAACAAAAAATTAATTCTAATGATAATAATAATATTATTAAGTTTCACATATATTTTAATCTTAGAAAAATCCTTTAAAACCAAATATAAAAACATACAAGCAGAAATAAAAATAGAGGGAGTAATTGTAAGTAATGTAAAAGAAAAAGAATATAGAGATGAATATATAATAAAGGTAAAAAGCATAAATTCAAACAAAAAATATAATAACACGCATTTAAAACTATCAATAAAAAATAATAAAAATAAATTACACTATGGAGATAAAATTATATTTAAAGGGGAATTTGAAGAACCAGAAATACAAAGAAACTATGGTGGATTTAACTACAAACAATACTTAAAAACTCAAAAAATATATGGTTTAGTTACAACTAATAAAATAGAAAAAGTAGAAAAAGGAAAATATAATAAATTACTAATTCTTATTAACAAAATAAATCAAAAAATAATAGATAAATCAAATAAAATTTTAGAAAAAGAAGAAGCAAGTCTTCTTACAGGAATTTTAATAGGAAATAAAGAAAACTTAAGTAAAGATATACAAGAAAGTTTTAGAACTAGCAATTTATCACATATGTTAGCAGTATCAGGAGCACATGTAACATATGTAATTTTAGGAATAACAAGTATTCTTAAAAAAAGCAAAATAAGCAAAAAAATTTCAAAAATAATAACAATTATTCTATTAATTATATTTATACTTTTAACAGGAGGCACACCTTCTGTTACTAGAGCATGCATAATGGCAATATATATAATTATTCGGAAGTTTAATATATAAAAAGCCAAATATTTTAGCAAGTATAAGTGTTTCTATACTTATAATATTAATTATAAATCCATACAAAATATTAGATGTAGGAATGCAGCTCTCATATGGAGGAACTTTAGGAATTATATTACTTAATAAAATATTAGAAGAAAAAATAAAAATACCAGAACTAAAAAGTAAATTAATAAATAAACTTTCAGCTAGCATAAAACAAATGTTAATAGTTAGCATTTCAGCAAATTTAATAATATTTCCAATTATAGCATTTCACTATAATACAATATCATTAACATTTTTTATATCAAATATATTAGCAGGGCCAATTTTAGGGATTATCATAATATTAGGTTTTATAACAATTTTCATATCATTTATATCAATAAGAATTTCAAAAATACCAGCGATAATACTATCAATATTTATAAAAATATTAATATTAATAGCAAACTTTGCAAGCCAATTACCATTTTCAAAAATATATGTAAAAACTCCAAATATACTTTCAATAATTTTATACTATATCATTTTATTTATATTAATATACCTAATAAGGTGTAGGAGGAAGACTAACCTAAGGATACAAAAAGAACAAAATGTAGAAAAAACAGTACAAATTAATAACTCAAGTTCTTATAAGGAAATAGGACAAAGAAGATATGAAAGAATATTTATAAATAGTTTAAGAAATAAAAAAATACAAAAAGATATGATTGCAATAGTTTTAATAATAACAATAATTTTTCAAATTATTAAAATAATACCGTCAGACTTAAAAATATATTTTATAGATGTAGGACAAGGGGATAGTACATTAATAATTACGCCAGAACACAAAAAAATACTAATAGATGGAGGAGGAAGTGAAAATAGTGAAAGTTATGATGTAGGGAAAAACACATTAATACCATATTTATTAGATAGAGGAATAACAAAAATAGACTATATTTTTGTATCTCATTTTGATTCTGATCATGTGCGGACGGATTATTAACAGTAATGGAAGAACTAAAAGTTAAAAATGCTATTATACCAAAGCAAGGTAAAGACTCGGAAAATTATAAAAGATTTTTAAAACTTATAAAAGAAAAAAATATAAAAATACATATAGCAAAAATAGGAGATAAAATTAAAATAGAAAGAATGATAAACATAGAAATTCTATGGCCAGAGGAAAAACTAATAACAAGTAACATATTAAATAATAATTCACTAGTAATGAAATTAGACTACAATAATTTTTCTATGTTATTTACAGGAGATATTGAAAAAGTAGCAGAAGAAGAAATAGTAAATAAATATATAAGAACAAACAAACTAAACGTAAAAATAATAAAAATTGCTCACCATGGTTCAAAAACTTCTAGCATTCAAGAATTTTTAAATTTAGCAAAACCGCAAATTGCCCTAATAGGAGTAGGAGCAAATAATAACTTTGGGCATCCAAATCAGGATGTACTAAAAAGATTAGAAGACTTACGGCTCTAAAATATATAGAACAGATGAAATGGGAGAAATTTCAATTTTTGTAAATAGTAAGGGGAAATTTAAAATTAAGAGATATATAACAAGAAAAAATATCTATAAATGAATTAATAAAAAATGTAGTTAGTTCATATTTAAAAATGAAGTACTGCTTGTATTATGTAAAATATTATGTTATATTTTATTAACTGTCACTTTTTATGAATATGAAAGGAGAACAAATATATGAAAGAAATTACTATTGACCAGCTTGTAGACTTAATAAAATGGGGTATTGAAAATGTAATAGATTCACATATTCGGATATATGAAGAAAATGGCAATATATGTGCGGAATTAGGAGAAGCTTATATTATAGAGCAATTGCCAAAAGAGGGGAAATATGATTACATTTTCGAGAAGCTAAAAGAAAGCTTTGAATGGGAATGGGTTTCACAGCATGATCCTGGAGAATTTTATGCTGGACTTATCTTTGTTGAAAGTGAATGCATAGAATTTGACTATGAATCATCTGATGGACAAAACTGGCTGTACGAGAATTTCTAAGTTATAAAAAATACATCAGGTAAAACTGGTGTATTTTTTGTGTGATTTAGAAAAATAAAATTGTATAAATTTAACAAAAACTCATCATACTAATATAAAAAATAAAAGTTAGAAATTAGAAGTAAATAGGGTTTCTAACCTTCAAATTCTAACTGCCAAAAAAAGGAATGATAGTATGAGAAAAGGATATTTAATTAGTGTTATAGGAATAATAATATTCGCTATATTAGTAACAATTGGAGTTGTTATATATATAAATACGAATTCTAAATTAGAAGAAAAAGAGATAAATAATACACAAAAGAATCAAATAGAAGAAAATTTAATAGATAGTAATATTGATTTAGTACAAACAACTAGTGAAGAAGAGAAAATCTCACCTAATTGTGTATTTATATTTAAAGTGTATTATAAGAAATGTGAGCATATAGTAGTAAATAAAGAAATAGCTAATGAAGTAATGGTTAATAAAACAAGAGAAGATTTAGAAAGTATATATAAAGATTGGAATATTGTAACATTTAGAAATGATGAAGTATTATTTTATAAAGAAGAAGACTCAATTTGCGGGGAACATTATATGCTAAAAGAGTTAGATGGATGTATTGCAGTATATTTATTAGATGAAGAAGAAAGAGAAGTTCTAAAAGAAAAAACAGCAATAATAACAACATATCTACCAGAAGAAGATGTTAACCGATTAAAAGAAGGAATACGAGTAGATGGAAAAGAAAAATTAAATAAAACATTAGAAGACTATGAATAATAAAATATAAAAAATATACAAAATTCATAAAAAGAATAAGGAACGTAAAAAAGTGTGCCAAGTCCTTTTGACACACTTTTTAGCAATAATATTACTATTTTTCTACTGATGTAGTTAAATCATTTGATAGATCTGTTCTTCCGTTTTTATTTAACATTTCTATAAATGAATCTTTTTTATCAGATTCTAAGATTCTATCTTTACCCCATTGAATTCTTTCTTTACATATAAGCTTATCTTTTTCTAAATCTGCATCGAAGCCTGTATATTCACTTATAGCAGTTTTAAAATCTCTTAAATTTAACTTTCTGTTATAAAAGTCTGGTAACAGACTTTCTACTGTAGGCTCTAAACCATCAGGTAATCTTAAAGTACTTATATTTTCGCCATGTAACATAGTATTAAATTTAATAAATTCTGTATCTGTATTTTGTCTTGATCTATCTTGAATAGTAACTTGAGCAGTTGTAAGATCATTAGATCTTTCTACTATTTTTGAATGCATATACAAATTATCAGGTGGGAATTTTGAAATTTGATTTTTTCCAAAACGTTCAGAACTTCTACTAATAGACTTCATTTCAATTCCAGCAGCATTATATATGTGTTGAGATTTACTATAACTAAATTTTACATCATTATTTAAAGTTCTAGCAGAAGAATCTTCAATTGCATATAAAAACGTTTCAGTGAAATCTTTATTTTCTGACATTTCAAATATATGAGTACCCTGAGTAGTATATTCACCTTTAATTAATTCTGGTTTTTCTTTATAAGTTAATGACATTCCATCATCACTTATTGAGAAAGAGTTTATTAAAAGCGATTTAATTTCATTTATATTTTCTTTAGTGATGTTTCCAATTTTAAATTTATCTAAGATTGTATTGCATATATCGATTATTCTATTTTTAGCAATAGGATTACTTGCAAATTTTGCACTTAGACTGTTTTGTTGTAAAAGATTTATTAGGACATCATTCCTTGAATAACTTTCTGGATTATTCATATATGATTTTGCTTGATTTTCAATACCTTCCCTAAATTTTTGAGATTTACTAGAAAAAGGATTTTGCCCTTCTATGCTAGTGTTAATATTTTCATTAGTATTCATTGATATTTACCTCCTTTAGATAAAATCTAACATATGTAAAATAATATGTCAATAATATTATAAAAAGTTATATAAGATATTGTAAATAGCTATAGATAAATAAGTTATTTAACTGGATGTAGAATATTTTATATGAACATTTAATATAAGATAAGTTGAAGAAATTAATAGTTAATATTAACTTATAAACAATTATTATAAAGTACTAAATATAAAGTTAAAGATTATTAGTGCAAAATAATATAATGTAAAAAAACTCTATACTATAAAGTTTTTTACATTATAAATGAGAAAATTATTTAATTTCATTATTTAGTTTTAAATTCTCTTTTTTCAAATAGCCTTGTTTATAAAAAGTTATATAATACATTATTAAAGAAAATACTGTTGCAATTAAAGCTAAATAGTAAATGTATATATCAAATTGAGGAAGGAAACTAAAGGTATCTTCTGGGAGTAAACATGTAGAATTTACATATTTAATAACAAAAGAAGATACAATTGCTAAATAGAATAATACAGTTGCAAGTTTACCATACCATTTACTAGATACTACAAGTTCCTTACCATAAAGGAATGAAGCACCAGCTATCATAACAAATTCTTTAATAAATACTATCATTAAAATCCACATAGGGATAATATCTTTTAGAGCTAGAGTAACTAAAATAGCTACTTGTGTTGTTTTATCTGCTAAAGGGTCTATTAATTTGCCAAAGTTAGTTATAAAATTGAATTTTCTAGCTATAAAACCATCTAATATATCAGTAAGACCTGATAATGTTAAAAATATAAATGCTTCAATATAGTTATCTTTTACAATACTAAGTACAATAAAGGGTATTAATATAAACCTTAAAATTGTTAATGCATTTGGTATATGTCTACACCAGTTTTTTATGTTCTTCATAAGTTCCTCCTATTAGATAAATAAATATCTATTCTACAATTATTGATATATTTAAATTTGGGGTATATTTTAATGTCTATATTTTGATGTAGGGGTAGCATATATATTTTTATTTTACATCAAATTTTAATTTATCTTTTTCAACATCAACATTAACACACTCACCATTCTTTAATTCACCCTTTAAAATCATATCAGAAAGCTCATCTTCAACATATCTTTGAATAGCTCTTCTTAATGGCCTTGCACCATATTTTAAGTCAGTTCCTTTTTGTAAAAGCCAGTTTTTGGCTTCCTTAGCAACATTCATTATTATATTTTTATCATCTAAAGCCTTAGAAGTATCAGCAAGCATTAAATCTACTATTTGTATTAATTCATTATTATTTAATGGGTTAAATACAACTATTTCATCTACTCTGTTTAAAAACTCAGGTCTAAAAGTATCTTTTAGGGCATCTAATATTTTATTTTTATTTACAGTTGATGCTCCGCCAAAACCAATTGAATTAGTATTTAAGTTAGAACCTGCATTAGATGTCATAATAATAATAGTATTTTCAAAACTTATAGTATTTCCTTGGTTATCAGTTAACCTTCCATCATCTAAAACTTGAAGTAAAATATTAAATACATCAGGATGAGCTTTTTCAATTTCGTCAAGTAGTACAATAGAATAGGGGTTTCGTTTAACTTTTTCAGTCAATTGACCTGCATCATCATAACCAACGTAACCTGGAGGTGAACCTATTAATTTTGAAGTAGAATGACTCTCCATATATTCACTCATATCCACCCTTATAATAGCATTTTCATTTCCAAACATTTCATATGCTAACGCTTTTGAAGCTTCAGTTTTACCAACACCTGTAGGACCTACAAATATAAATGAAGGTGGTCTTTTTGTACTTTTTAAACCAGCTCTATTCCTTCTAATTGCACGAGAAACACTCTCTAAAGCTTCTTGTTGGCCAATAACTCTCTTATGAAGATTTTGCTCTAAATGTAATAATTTATACGTTTCTTCTTCAGTTATTTTTGTAACAGGTATTTTAGTCCAATGTTCAATTACTTCTGCAATATCTTGAACAGTTAATTCTTTAAGTTTAAGCTCACTATTTATTTTTTCAATTTGCTCTGTTAAAGAACATTCTTTAGCCTTTAATTCGGCTGCTTTTTTATAATCTTCAGTTGAATCTGCGGAAGCTGCTTCTTCTTTTTCTTCTTGCACTTTGGCAAGCTCATTTTTCAATACTTCTAGTTCATATAATTCTTTATTATTAAGGTTAATCCTAGAACATGCCTCATCTAATATATCTATTGCTTTATCTGGTAAAAATCTATCATGAATATATTTTTCAGACATTATTACAGTTTGTTTAATAACATCTGTTGAAATTTTTACTTTGTGGAAATCTTCATAATATTTTTTTACTCCTTCTAGAATATCAATAGAATCTGTAATAGAAGGTTCTTCAACAATTACAGGTTGAAATCTTCTTTCTAAAGCACTATCTTTTTCAATATATTTTCTATACTCTTTTAAAGTAGTTGTACCAATTAATTGAATTTCACCATTAGAAAGTGAAGGTTTTAGAATATTTGCAGCATTCATAGAATGTTCACCATCACCAGCACCTATAATATTGTGAATTTCATCAATAACTAAAATAATATTACCTAAAGATTTACACTCATCAATTATAGATTTCATTCTTGCTTCAAATTGACCTCTAAATTGTGTACCAGCTATAACCGCAGTCATATCAAGTAAGTAAACTTCCTTATTTAAAAGTTTAGCTGGCACTTTGCCGCTCAGCAATTCTAATTGCTAAGCCTTGAGCAATAGCGGTCTTACCAACTCCAGGTTCACCAATTAAACAAGGGTTATTTTTAGAACGTCTATTTAAAATTTGTACAATCCTCCCGAATTTCTCTATTTCTTCCAACTACATTATCAAGTTCATTGCTTTTTGCCTTAAAACTTAAGTTTGTACCAAAAGTATCTAAAGCTTTCTTCTTTTTATCTTTAGGTTTTTGATTAACTTTAACCTTCTTTTTATTAGAAGATATAGAATCATCAGTATTTTCAGAATTATTTTTCATTCCAAACATATTAGAGAAAATAGAACCTAGTGGGATAGCTCCATTTGGAATTTCACCATTATCATCAAAGTTATTTTCACCAGACTCCATATCAATAATAGCATCTATATCTATATTATCAGACATATCTTTAAACATATTCTCTATTTGATTTGCCATATCTTTCATATCTTCTTCAGATAAGTTTGCTTGTTTAGTTAATGCTTCTAATGGGTTAATGCCCTTCTTCTTAGCACAGTCATAACACAAGCCTTCAGTTGCAAAGCTTTTATCTGGAAGCTGTTTATTAACAAAAATAACAGCTGTGTTTTTATTACATATTGAACATAACATATTTTTAAATACTCCTTTATTTAAAATTTAACAAGTATATAATACACTAAAAGTATAGAATAGTCAAATAAAATAAGGTAAAGCATTTTGATGATCTATATATTTGATTTAACAAAGAAGAAAAGAAAGAATATTATTCTACACCTATGTATTTTTATAAGGATGATTTCTCACTTGATTTTAATAATAAAGAAAAGGATAATCATAAAAATGGTCGTACTAAAGGTGAAAAATTATCAAAAACAGATAACTATCCAATAAAGAAATGCCCAAATTGTGGAATGTATTTTATACAAAACTCAAGATGAGTATATTATCCCATATCTAAAACAGAACAAAGGGGATGATGGCATAAAGAATGGTTTTAGTGCTATTTTAGAAGTTGTTGCAAATGAATATAATGTTGATGTAGGTGCAGAAACAGCTATTGCAACAGAATATACTGAAACAAATAATAGTAATTCAAGTGCATTAATTGGATGTGGAATACCTTTTATATCTGTAATATTTAGAGCAGTATTAGGGCTTTTAGAAAAGAAAAAAATATAAAAAAGTTAATTATAACCAGTGTAGTATATTTTATTATAATGACTATAGTATATATTACACTCTTTAAAGGAATAACTGTATCTAATATTGAATCTGAAATTTTAGGACAAGTTTTTAGGATTGGATTTTTTGAGATATTCAATCTAATATGGTTCGTTTCTGGATTATCAATGTTCTCTGGAGGAGGCGGAAGCTCAAGGAGTTTTTAAAAAATACAATATTCTTTCTTGAATATTGAAACAAAATAAGGAAGTTTTTTATAAACTTCCTTATTTTGTTTATGTGATATTAATCAAAACAACAATACTAATGACCAAACATAATTCCTATAAAGTCTATATGGTATTCGGGATGAACTGTTCTACGATTTTCTAATTTTTTACACCAAATTTTTATATTTAGCATAAAGTAATAAAAATCTGAATAATTATATCCAAGTTGTTCACAAGCATCAACGACTTTAGAAGAAGTTGTTTTTTCTATAGTTCCCTTAGTAGAATAGATATGATAGGTATGCCTATGATAATATAACATATGATTCAAAATCAAATCCTTTTAAAAAAAATTGAATTACTAATTTCTTTTTAAAAGGATTTGATAGTACCTCTAAGTTTATATATATTGAACTTGTGTAAAAAAATAGGTAAGTAAAAATTAAATCTGCTATGCTTTGTGAATTATGATATAGAACATAAGATAGATACTTTATAGAGCTATTAAATAGCAAAGTACCTGGTATCCCATTCAATATATTTTCTAATAGTGGAAGAATTAGTGTTTCAATATAAAAACGATAATAATATTAATAATTTTAGCAGGTATAATTATTAATATAAGTTATGGGAACAAGAATCAAACATAAATAATGGATACCCATATTTAAAAGAAAATAAATAAAAGAGTATAAAAATAAAACTGTTAAGTTACTTATAACTAGTAATAATTAACAGTTTTATTTTAATAATTCACTAAAATTCCTAATTTATATGTCGAAACATTTTTTCGACATAAATCGACAAAATACTACAGACTGAAAGATTTTATAATATTTTTTTAATGAAAACTATTGACTTTTATAGAAAAATTTGGTATATATAACATTATAAGTGATATTTACTTATAGTTTATAGGGAATTGATTATTTCAAAATGGAGGTAATCATATGAGAAAAAAAGTAAAAATGATAAGAAGTTTTATTAGCTTTATGCTTGTAGTAGTCATACTTACTGTAAATCCAAGTTTTGCTTTGGCAGCTGAAGACATTAATGTAGTTAATAAGGATAGTGAAGTTCAAATTGACGAAATTAGTGCTCAGTCTAACAGTGCAGGAACAATGGATGTTGGGGTATGTAGTAGTAGAGGAAAACTAACCTTATACCCTACATTAGATAGTTATGTAGGATTTACTAGATACTTTTGGTTTTGGGCATATGCAAATGAGAGTGATAAAACACCCAGCGGAGTTGTGCATGTAACTGTAAAAAAACCAGATGGAACAGTATTAGATAGTTTTTCAATAGGTGCTGACGTTGATTATGTAAAGAGATTTACATTGCCACCTTCTGGACAATATACTGTCGAAATAGTTTCACAGGTAAATGCAAGGTTACGTTGTACCACTTTTTGGACAGCTAACAAAGTAGACTAATATAAAGTAACTTTATTAACAATTTCAATTCCCTATAAAGTGAGTATAGTTATTATGCTCACTTTTAATATATATTTAATGACATTGTAGGAGGGGTAGTTTGAAAGAAAAATTTATAAAAATAAAACCAAAATAACAGAAAAAGGGCATA
>CAOJVB010000012.1 GCA_948444845.1 uncultured Clostridiaceae bacterium
TTATAGCAACGGCTTGCCAAACCTAGCACTTTTATAGAGGTACTGCATTTCTCTGTATAATAAAAAGACTACTTACAAGTAGTTGTAAATAGCCTAGAAGAATGAAATCAATAGTAAACATTCTATTACATCTAACATCATCTATCACATCTAGCAAAACATCTAACATTTCTACAAAATACTTGCAAAATAGAGTAAAATTTGTTATAGTTAAGCAAGTAAGAAAAACGAAGATAAGTGCTAGAAAATCCATAGTTTTCAGTTATATAAAAAGTGTTATCTAATACTAAAAATAGATAAGTATAAAACACATTAAAAGACTCAAAATCGTGCGGGAAACCATGTGGGTTCGAGTCCCACCATCGGCACCAGTATGGATGTTCTTATGGGATTTAGCGTTCCATAAGAACATTTTTTTCTTCTATATTTTATTTTAAATGTTTTATATCAGTATCATTTAAGATTTGCATCTGTGATATAGCTATTTTATTTAACTTTTTAAGTCTTTCAGCTTGTTTTAATCCTTCATTTATAAAAACAGAATTTAAATTTTCTAAATTTGCTAAACATATTAATTCATTCATTGTTGCATAATCTCTTATATTTCCATCTAAATTAGGATTTTTACTACGCCACTCTTTTGCAGTCATACAAAATAATGCCATATTTAAAACATCAGCTTCTTCTGCATAAACAAAATTTATTTGATTTTTAGTTAATTCTTTAGGTACTAAATTGTTTTTGATTGCATCAGTATGTATCCTATAATTAATTTTTGAAAGTTCTCTTTTGGCATTCCAGCCTATTTGTTTTTGCTCTTCTGATTTTAATCTTTCAAACTCTTTTATTAATAATAGTTTAAACTTTGGACTAATCCACATCCCAAATTCAAAAGCAATATCTTTATGTGCATAGGTGCCACCATACCTTCCAGCTTTTGAGATTATTCCAATTGCATTTGTTTTTTCAGTCCATTCTTTTACACTAATTTTATAACTATTTAAACCTGCTTGACTTTTAATTATGGCGAATTCGCCATAATTAAAATTAGGATTATGAATTTCTTCCCAAATTCCTAAAAATTCAATAGTATTTCTATTTCTTAACCAATCTGAAACAAAGAAATCACCATCTTTTGATTTTAGCATATCAGTAATTGAAATATAATCTTCATCATCAATTTTTATATAAGATATCTTTTGATCTAAAACACTTAATTCTGCCATATGTTGACCTCACTTTCGAAATAATATAACGATTAATTTATATTATTATACCAAACAAAAGTTTTAAAAACAATACTAATTGAAAATTTTGTAAAAATAATTTAGCCTAAGTATTTTACATTTACGCTTTTTCTTGTATTTATCAGTATATCTGAATTATATAACAAAGTTACTCCCGTATTACATATCAGGAGTGATGTGGCCTTCGCTCCACTCTGCTACGCCACATTCTCATCTACATAGTTCCTTACTAATTAATAAAAAAATAGTTAAAGTTATTGTACAGCCTTACAAAATCTAGTATAATTATCAATAGAAATAGTAGAGGTGAAATATGAAAATAAAAAATATTAATTTAGAAAATATTAAGGTAGTCATTTTTGATTTTGATGATACATTAGCAGTACATAAAGATAAAGATTTTTGTAAACATCGTAGAGAAAGTGAAGAGAAATATATAAATATACTTTTATATGCACCGTGTAACTATTGATTTTTTCAGTATTTTGTAAAAGTTCCTATAAGAACACTCCGACCAATAACGTTTCTGTTCGAACTAATAGGACAGAATTGATACAAAAATCATTCATTAAATGGATGATTTTTTTGTTTGCTCAAAAATGTCATCCAAGGATGGTGTTTGAAATGAAGATAATCAAGCAAGAACTAGAATTTGAGGAATGTCTAAAGCAAAGACTTGAATTTATATGTGAATTTTCAAAAGTTACTCCATATAATTAATAATTTAAATAGCATACTTTCCTAGTATATAATACAAGCAGCCATTTGGCTGCTTGTATTGGTAAAATTATTACTTTAATTGGAAATAAAAACCATATTCGTTATACGTTCTACCTCCTATTTTTACTTGTTTCTCCTTTACGATTTTTCCTCCAAGCCCTTCGTAAAACCTTATTTCCTCTTCATTATCATGAAGACACCACACAATCATATTGTTTTTGTCAAGATCTCTTAATTCCTTGCATGTCTCTTTAAACAAAGATGTTCCAATTCCCCGACCAGTTTCAGATGGTTTGATGTAAAGCCTAACTAGCTCTGATTGGAAATCGTCTTCATTTGGAGTAGTGTTGTAGCAGGCATAACCTAATACTTCTTCTCCTTTAACAGCTACAAGTACTGAGTCTTTGTACTCTTCAAAGCTAGCTTCATAGCGTTCTGCTTGCTCATCATAATTTAAAGAATTAATATAGTCTGATGAAATAATTAAGTCGTACGCATTTTTCCATCCGTCTACCTTAATTCTTGCCATTTGCCTTTGGTCCTTGAACTCATTTTTGCGTATAATATAATCATCCTTTGGCTCAAGAAGAAGAACGCTATTGTGGATATTTAACATTCCTTTTATAAGTTTGTCTTCATCTACTGCATAGCTTACTCTTCCTACAAGCTCATCTTTGTATGGCCATGATATTGATTGCCCTACTAAAAACCTTGTTCTTGAAGTTCCATAGAAGAATATTGTTAAGTCCTTCTCTGTTCTTATTGTGTTACCTTTATATTTCATTCCTTTAATTTTAGTAAAATCCAAAATTGCGAAAAATCCAGCTTCTGGTTCTAAGTTTTCAGGGAAATCTACCATGGGAATACCTGCTAAAGCTTTACTTGCTTCTGAGAAGTCTAAATTTTCCATTACTGTCTTTATTATTCTGTCTCTGTACTTAGGCTCTGCTGCTTCAATTCCGTTAACGAGTGCTTTTAATAAGTTATATCTGTATATATATAGTTCTCTTAGCTCCTCGAAGTAAATATCATAAACCTCATACCTTTTCTTTTTCGCATTATATGCTCCTGCAAGCGCTTCACCTATTATAGCTGGAACAGAGTCAATAGTTTGGAAAGTTTTGTTAACTATTCCAAAAATGATTGCCTCATCTGCCACTACAAATCCAGCTCTTAATTCAGCCATTTCATAGCTTTTTGATAAGCCAAAAAGAGAAATTGTATTTTCAAACATTCATGGAATTGTAGCAATTGGCATTGCTATATTTTCCTTATCATAGGTAATATCTCTATATACCAAATCATCAATTACAAAAACTCCTCGCTTCAGGCATACTTTTGAAATCTGGTACAGCAGTTCTTCCTGCTTCTTTCCCATTACCCTTCCTGTTGGATTGTTTGGATTAGCATTTAGAAATGCCACTACCCTTGGGACGTATCCTAATCTTCTATGGTAGGTTTGTTGCAGACTTTTATTAATTTGATCAATTCTATTAGCAAGCTTTGTAGGGTTTATAAAAAAATTATCTTCCTTTTCAAGATCAATTCGTTCTACATTCGCCCCTGAACGCTCGGTTCTAATTGTGAAAAGACCATAACTTGGCCCAGTTACTAATACAACATCTTTTGGCTTCGCAATCAATCTTATAATTTGGTTGTATATCATAGATGTAGAAACCGAAAAAGTTATGTTGTGAACAGAAAGTCCCTTTTCATCAATGTTATCACGATTATATGGAGCTGTATTTATAAATCCTTCCTTTTCCACATAATCTAGTAATTGTTGTCTTATTCTATCGGCACCTTCGGTATATGGATACCTATACATCCAAGCTTCTTTTACATACTTTTCCATAGCCTTAATTGCAGGTGGAAACGGTTTAAATTTTATTGGGTTTCCACCACCTAAGTCTAAGTCTGGTATTGTAGCAATGTTTTCATCTCTGACACCATAACCATAAAATTCTATTGCATCAGCAATTTCCTGTACTACGGGGTCAAACCGTTCTCCATCATCTCTACAACCGATATCTGGTAACCCAAACCTCCTTTCCCTTAAACTTGGATTTTCTCTTAAAAACCGCTCCTTCGCACTTGATTTTGTAAGCATATATTTTACCTCCTATTGTTAATACTATACATAATATTATAGCAGATTATGTATATAAAAGTAAATACAAAAATTCAAAAAAATCATTGACATAATAATTGAACTATGTTATTATAATTATTGTAACATAGTAATTTACTTAGCTAAACTTTAAATGTTTGTTTAGTAAGAACTTTTAGTTTATTAACAGGAGGTTTTTTATGGTAGGAAGAAAAGTTTCAGAAACAAATACTTGTACATTTGATGCTAATTTTGGCGATAATAATTACTCTATAATAATTTCCGATGGTCAAATTACTAAGGTAAGTAATTGGTCGACACGTAGTTTTTATAACAAACAAAATGATAGTCCTGATTTTTACGAGTGTTGTAAGAAGGCTATTCGGTTCATTGTTAACTGTAATCCCAAAGAGCTAAGGAATATCTATCATTCTCTTTCAGAGGGTGAAATGAAGAATTTTTGCAAAGAATTACAAGTAGAAAAGATAGCAGAATTACAATTTTAGATTAATTATAAATGTTCATTTTAGAATATTACAAAACAACAGACGAAAATTAATTCTTCGTCTGTTGTTTTGTATTTATTCTTCATAACCTGGTTTCCCAAGTAGTTTAAACATATTAGTCTTATACTTTTCAACCCCTGGTTGGTCAAATGGGTTTATTCCTAATAGCTTTCCTGACATAGCGCATGCTAGTTCAAAGAAATATATCAAATGTCCTATTGCCTCTTCATTTAATTTTTCTATATTTATTACTATATTTGGTACTCCTCCTTCTACATGTGCTTTTATTGTTCCTTCCATCGCCTTTTTATTTACATAATCTAGTGTTTCGCCTGTAATATAGTTTAAACCATCTAAATTGTCTTCATCTAAATTTATGGTTATTTCTGACTTTGTTTTTTCTATGTTTATTACTGTTTCAAATAGATTTCTTCTTCCTTCTTGTATATATTGCCCCATAGAGTGTAAGTCAGTTGTAAATTCTGCTCCTGATGGGTATATTCCTTTTCCTTCTTTCCCTTCACTTTCTCCATATAGTTGTTTCCACCATTCAATAAAGAAGTGCATTTTTGGTTCATATGTTACTAATATTTCTATATTTTTTTCATTTTGATATAGAATATTTCTTAAAACTGCATATTTATAACAGTCATTATATTTTAAGTTTTTATCAGAGTATTTTTCTTCTGCAAATTTTGCTCCTTGCATTAATTTATCTATGTCTATTCCTGCTACTGCTATTGGTAGTAAACCAACTGGTGTTAATACTGAATATCTTCCTCCTACATTATTTGGTATAACAAAAGTTTCATATCCTTCTTCTTCTGATAGTTTCTTTAATGCTCCTTTTTTACTATCTGTTGTTACATATATTCTTTTTCTTGCTTCTTCTACACCATATTTATTTTCTAAAAATTCTCTAAATACTCTAAATGCTATTGCTGGTTCAGTGGTTGTTCCTGATTTTGAAATTACATTTATTGAAATATCTCTATCTCCTATTAAATCAATAATATCTTCTAAATATGTTCCACTAATATTGTTACCTACATATAATACTTGTGGCACTTTTCTTTTCTCTTTTCCTAAATAATTTTGAAAAGTATGTGTTAAGCTTTCTATTACAGCTCTTGCCCCTAAATATGATCCACCTATTCCTATAACTAATAATATTTCAGAATCTTCTTTTATTTTTTTTGCACATTTTTGTATTCTTTCAAATTCTTCTTTATTATAATTTGAAGGCAAATTAAGCCATCCTAAAAATTCATTTTCATCATCTTTCTTACTATGTAATTCTTCATATATTTCTTCTACCTTTTTAGAATATTCCATAATTTTCTTTAAATCTATACCTGAATTTTCTATATTTAATTTAATATTTGACATAATTGTCCTCCTTAGTATTTTATAAATTATATTTTATCTCAATAAAATATTTTATGCAACTATTTTATTGCTTTTTTATTTCTTTTGTAGGATAATATTTATGGTGATAATATGACAAGTTTTTTATTAAAAATTATAGGAATAGTTACTATGCTTTGCGACCACACTGGCGACGTTTTTATAGGGCATTTTTCTTTTTTGAACCTTATTGGAAGAATAGCATTTCCTATATTTGCATTTCAAATTGTACAAGGGTATATTCATACTCATAATGTGAAGAAGTATGCTTTACGATTATTTGCTTTTGCATGTATCTCACAAATTCCATTTATGCTATTTTTATCAGCTTTTTATGATAACTATTATTTAAATATATTTTTTACACTATTTTTAGGTGTTATTTGTTTATATGGTTTTGATAAAATTGAGAATAGATATTTAAGAACTTTATTTGCTATATTAATTTGTGCTATTGGGCACTTTATTCAAGTAGATTATGGTGCTTATGGTATAGCTATTATATTTTTATTTTACGTTTTTAGTAAAATATTTCCTAACAAAAAAGCCCTTATGTGTTTTGTATTTACATTAGTAACTACCATAAAATATCTGCCAGATATTATTTCATATTCTAGTGTAGCTTATGTATATATCTTTTGTATTATATTTACGTGTATAGCATTAATACCAATTTGTACATACAATGGGAAACAAGGTCCTAAAATAAAATATTTATTCTATGCTTTTTATCCTCTTCATTTATTGTTATTACATTTTTTTACTAAAATTTAAAGTGGCTTTGCCACTTTAAATTTTACATGCTCATATTTATTCCTCTAGCTACTACTTCTGACATATTTAATATTAATTCATCTATTTCTTTTGGTGTTACTATAAAATTAAAATCTTTTGGTAATAGTGCTTCTTTTATTTGCTCATAGTTATCTTCTTCTTTTAATCTATTTAAATAATCATTTGATTTTGCTTCTTGTTGCAACTTTTCTATAAATAAGTCTAGTGCATCATTTACTACTACTGCTGTTTCCACTACTGTTGGTATTCCTATTGCTATTACTGGTATCCCTA
Source organism: uncultured Clostridiaceae bacterium (assembly GCA_948444845.1). Taxonomy (GTDB): domain Bacteria; phylum Bacillota; class Clostridia; order TANB77; family CAG-508; genus UMGS1663. Next base: position 7,059 of record CAOJVB010000012.1, read on the forward strand.
ATGAACTTTCAGTTAACTCTTTTCGTGTGTTGCCTACTCCAGCTCCTGGTACTATTCCTGTGTCTGATATTTGTATTGTACTACTTATTCTTTCCATACTTCTTGAGGCTAGTGCATCTATTACTATTAGTAATTTCGGCTTTATATTGTCGACTACGCCTTTTATTACTTCTAATGTTTCTATTCCTGTTGTTCCTAGCACTCCTGGTGCTATGGCACTTACTGGTCTTGCGTTTTCATCTATATATTGTGGAAGGTAGTTTATTATATGTCTTGTTACTTCTATGTCTTTTACTACATTTGGCCCTAATGCATCTGGAGTTACTTCTTCATTCCCAAGCCCTACTATTAACACATCTTCTTTACTTTGAATTTTATTTTCTACTAATTTTCTTAACTCATTTGCAAGAGTTTCTGATGCTTTTTCTGCTTCTTCTTCTGTTATAATATTCATTTTTTGGATATCTATTGTTATATAATTTCCCCTTTTTTTACCTATTGCTTGTTCTCCTTGCTCATTTGTTATTTTTACTCTTGTTACTTTTATTTTTTCCGTTATTTGTTCTTCCTCAGCTTCTAACCCCTCTACTTCATTTTCCATTCTATTTGCTTTTTTATATAAATCTCTTCTTTCATCTGCTAAATCTGTTCTAAAATCGTACATAAAAAATCCCTCCTTTTTATTATTGTGGGATTTTATTTATTTTTTTATTCATTTTTATTATTAAACTATATCCTTTTTATAATTATTTTAAACATCAACAATATCTACATAGTATTGACTCTAAACCTATATTTAAATCTATTTGACCTATTTTATAATTGCTATCCAAATTTATTAGTTCTTCTATTATATTTCTTAGTTCTTGTTCTTTGAAGTAACTTGCTTGTGCTTTATATTTTGATACTAAAAATGTTTGATTTGGTTTTAATTTTAAGCTTTCTGTTACATTTTGGTTATATCTTTCACATAATTTCACTATATATAATTTTTTAAAATGATTATAAAGTGTTATTAGTATTTTTTGCACTGGCTCTTTATTATATATTAGGTTGTTTAGTACTTCTAGTGCTTTTGTTATATTTTTCTTTCCTAAGTTATCTGTTAGGTCAAATATTATGCTTTCTATTTTTTTTATACATAATAATTCTATACTCTCTTTTGTTATTTTCCCATCTTCTCCTACATATTCTATTTGTTTCCTTATTTCATTTATTAAGTCTTGCATGTTACAGCCGTATACATTCTATTAAATATTTTATGTTACAATCATCAATAGTTACTTTATAAGCATTACATATCGCTTTTATTCTATTTCCTATTTGCATAGGTTTTAATTCTTCAAAATTACATACTTTTCCTAACTTTTCTATTGTTTTATATAGTTCATTTTTATCTACTTCTTGTTCGACAAATACAATTGTTACTGTTTCATTTATTGTTTCAATATTTTCTTCTATGTATGTACTTATTTTATTTACTATTTCAGAATTTTCCTGCACTTTTTTTCTTCCATCTTTTTTAAATATTCCGTGAATCTCTTACTATTATTAGTTTTCTTTCATATCCAAATGCAGGTGTTTGTATATCTGCTATTAATGAATTTATATTATTTACATCTATTTTTATATAATTTATACCAGAAATTATTTTACCAAAATTATTTTTTATTTTTTTTAGACATGCTTCTAAAAGGAATATTTCTTCCCCATACAATAAATATATGTTATTTGCATTTCCTTGTTTCAATTCTTTTTCTAAACTTTCTACAGTAATCAACATAACAAACGTAAATTCCTTTCTTTTACGTTTTTATATTATCATTTTATATTATTAAATTCAAGTTATTTTAAGAATTTTTGCTTTTTACTTATAATCTATAAAAATAATAATAAGAGGGTGTCCTATAATTAAGTTATAAAAAGCAGATACACAATTTTATAATAATAATATAGAATATTTCACCATAAAAGTGGTAAAATATTCTATATTTTTTATAGCTTTCTAATCAAAAGTGGTATCCAAATTTTATAAAAATTTATTTTAGGACACCCTCTTCATTCTTATTCTATTTTATTCCTTCTAATCTTTCTTTAGAAGCTTTTAACATTTCTGTATATTTTGCAAGTTTTGCTTTTTCTTCTTCTATTTTTTGTGCTGGTGCTTTTGATGTAAAACCTGGGTTTGAAAGCATTTTTTCACATCTTGCAACTTCTGCTTCTAGTTTTTTTATTTCTTCTTGCAATCTTTTCGTTTCTTCTTCTTTATCTACTAAATCTCCAAATGGTATTATTGCTTCTATTCCTTCTACCATTATTACTGAACTATCTTCTGGAATATCTACCCTATTTTGCTTTACTTCTATACTTTCTGCAAAACCTAGTTTTTGAAGCATTGTTTTTGAAGCATTTATCATTTCTTCATATTCTTTACTTATAAATATTAAGTTAGATTTTTTTGATGGGTGTATATTCATATTTGTACGTAAATTACGTATTCCTACTATTATTTCTTTTAAAGCTTCTATTCCTCTTTCTTCTTTTTCAAATGATAGTTTTTCTTTATATTCTGGCCATTTTGAAATCATTATACTTTCATCTTTATTATATAATTTTGTATATATTTCTTCTGTTACAAATGGCATTATTGGGTGTAATAATTTTAATGAGTTTACTAGCACTTTGTTTAGTGTCCATACTGCTGCATCTTTATTTTTGCTTTCTTCATCATATAGTCGAGGTTTTACCATTTCTATATACCAATCGCAAAATTCATTCCATATAAAGTCATAAATTTTACTACATGCTACTCCTAAATCGTATTTATCTATATTGTAACTTATTTCTTTTGATAAGGTATTTATTTTTGATAATATCCATTTATCTTCATAAGCTAAGTTTGAAGGAACTTCTTCACTTGCCATAAATTCTTCAAAGTTTGGTATGCTCTCTCCTATTTTTGCAAAATTTCCTAATGCAAATTTAGAAGCATTCCATAGTTTGTTTGCAAAGTTTGAGGCTTGATCTAGTTTTTCTGGCATATATCTTATATCATTTCCTGCTGATATTCCTAGTATTAGTGAAAACCTTAGGGCATCTGTGCCATATTTTTCTATTATTTCTAGTGGGTCAATACCATTTCCTAAACTTTTTGACATTTTTCTTCCTTGTGAGTCTCTTACTATACCATGTATTACAACGTCTTTAAATGGTTCTACACCTGTGTGTTCAATTCCTGAGAATATCATTCTTGCTACCCAGAAGAATATGATATCATACCCTGTAACTAATGTAGAAGTTGGGTAGAAATATTTAAAGTCTTCTGTTTGCTCTGGCCAACCAAGTGTTGAGAATGGCCATAATGCTGAACTAAACCATGTGTCTAGCGTGTCTTCATCTTGATGTAAATGTTCGCTACCACATTTTGTACATTTTTCTGGCTTTTCGCTTGCTACCATTACTTCCTTACAATCATCACAGTAATATGCTGGTATTCTATGTCCCCACCACAATTGTCTTGAAATACACCAATCTTTTACATTGTCCATCCATGCAAAATATGTTTTCTCGTATTTTTGTGGTATGAATTTTACCTTTCCGCTTCTTATAGCTTCATTAGCTGGTTTTGCTAAAGGTTCCATTTTTACAAACCATTGCTCTGAAATATGTGGTTCTATTGTATTATGGCATCTATAACATTTACCAACATTGTGAGTATAGTCTTCTATTTTAACTAAATCTCCTGATTTTTCTAGCATTTTAACTATTTCTTCTCTTGCTTCTAATAAGTCCATACCTTTTAGTTCAGGTACTAAATTTCCCATTTTAAAGTTTTCATCAAATACTTCTATTATTTCTAGGTTATGAGCTAAAGCTGCTGCATAGTCGTTAGGATCATGTGCTGGTGTTAGCTTAACAGCACCCGTTCCAAATTCTTTTTCAACAAATGGGTCTGCTATTATTGGTATTTCTTTATTCATTATTGGAAGTATTACTGTTTTTCCTACTAAATCTTTGTATCTTTCATCTGATGGGTGTACTGCAACTCCTGTATCTCCAAGCATTGTTTCTGGCCTTGTTGTTGCTACTATGATGTATCTATCTTCATTTTTTACTTTATAACGTATATGCCATAAATGTGTAGGTTCTTCTTCATATTCAACCTCTGCATCTGAAATAGATGTGTTACAGTTTGGGCACCAGTTTATCATTTTCTTTCCTTTATAAATTAAGCCTTTTTCATATAATTTAACAAATACATATTTAACTGCTTTTGATAAACCTTCATCCATTGTAAATCTTTCTCTTGACCAGTCACATGAACATCCTAACTTTTTAATCTGATTTATAATAATTCCACCATATTCTTTTTTCCAATCCCAAGCTCTCTCTAAAAATCCTTCTCTTCCGATATCTTCTTTTGTAATACCTGCTTGTTTCATTTTTTCAACAATTTTTGCTTCTGTTGCTATAGCTGCATGGTCAGTTCCTGGAAGCCAAAGAGTGTTAAATCCTTGCATCCTTTTATATCTTATTAATATATCTTGAATTGTATCATCTAAAGCATGCCCCATATGAAGTTTTCCTGTAATGTTTGGTGGTGGAATAACAATGGTATAAGGCGCTTTTGTTTTATCTTCTGATGGTTTAAAGTATCCTTTCTCCTCCCAATTTTTATAAATTTCTTCTTCAAAACCTTTTGGTTCATATTTTCCTTCTAATTCATGTTTACTACACATATTATCTCTATCTCCTCTCTTTTTTACTAAAAGGGACGCCCTTTTTTCAAAAATTTTTTCGAAAATCCCCCGTCCCTTTTGGTAGATTTTTTCGAAAAATGGTCGTCCCTTTTAGTGAAATTCAAAAAACTCGCCCTTATAATAAGGGCGAGCATATTCTTCTCACGGTACCACCTTAATTTACAAAGCATTTTTCTTATTATTTTTTGTTTTTATGCTTGCAATCTTAATTAGCTTTTAACGCATGCTTATGCGAGAATAGTTACTTTTTTATTTTTCTCTATTCCAACTCCAAAGCTACCTTCAGTTTTCTTTCCTACAAGAAGCTCTCAGCGTTATCTGCTTCTTTTCTCTTTTCTAGGTATGTTTAAACTTACTCCTCTTTTTCTTTGTTTTTATTCCTATGATATCTATATTAACATAGTTTTTTACTTTGTGCAACTATAAATAATAATTTTTTAACATTTTCAGTAATTACTACTCTATATTCCATCTATACAGTTATCATAAATCCATTCTTTTAATTCAGTATTCTCTCCTGTTTCATAATAGTTTATTAATTTTGTAAAATATTCACCTATTTTTTCTACTGGGACTGATATTACTCCTTTTATATTTATTTTTCACTTTTTCCCTCTTTTCTAATTTTTATCAAAGGTGTCCCTTTTGACAATAAAATTGCCAAAAAACTCCGTCCCTATTGACACTTTTTTAAGCAATTAGCCCTACTATTATTCCTATTGTGGCTCCTACTATTACTTGTATTGGAGTGTGTCCTAGTACTTCTACTAGCTTTTCTTGCATTTGTATGTTCGTTAGACCTGGTGTTGATACTATTTTGTTTAATAGTTTGGCTTGTTTTCCTGCGGCCCTTCTTACTCCTGCTGCATCATACATTACTACTGCTGAAAATATTAGTGACATTGCAAATATTGGTGAGGTTATTCCATACTCTTTTCCTATCATTGTTGTTAATACCATTACTATTGCTGAATGTGAACTTGGCATTCCTCCTGCCCCTATTATTCTTTTAAAGTTTAATTTTTTTGTTGCTATTAGTTCCCATATTACTTTAAATGATTGTATACAAAACCATGTTAATAATGGTACTATTAGATATCTATATTGTTCATAAAAGTTCATTGTTTTCCCCTTTTTTCCTTTTATTCCTTTTATTCCTTTTATTCCTTTTATTCCTCTGGCTTAAATTCTTCTTCTTTAACCTCTCCTTCTTTTGAAAGTAGAATTGTTATTTTTCTTTGTGCATTTTCTAATATTTCATTGCATTTTTTTGATAGTTTCATTCCTTCTTCAAATTTTACAAGTGATTCTTCTAAGCTTAACTCTCCTTTTTCTAATGTGTTTGCTATTTGTTCTAGCTTTTCCATTGTTTCTTCAAAGTTCATTTCTTCCATACTTTTTTCCTTTTCTCTTTTATTATAAATGCCATCATATACTATAGTTCATTGAAATTACTAAAATGTTAATTATTTTGGTAGTTTCTTCAAGGCACGGGTCGCCGATGGCTACGAACCCTACAATACATATTTTATTATTAATTATAATTTATTTTTAATTCATTTCTTTTTTTGTAAATGTATTATTTGAAACATTTACAGAGTAAAATGCTAATGCTTGTGTTGTTTCTGGGTCTCTTACTACTACTATTCTATTTCCTTCTGAGTCTGTTCCTTCACTACTAAATTCTACATTTTGTGATTGTTTATAGTCTTTTTTTACTATTTGTATAGCTTTTTCTTCTTCATTTTTTGGGTCATTTTCTGGGGCTTTATTTTCTCCTTCTTGTGTATTTGATGTTATTTCGTTTTCTATTACTTCATTTTGCACTACTTCATTTTGTGATGTATTGTCATCTACTTTATTTGTTAGGCTATCGTTTTCTTGCATGTTATTTATATTGTTAGTGTTCGCAGTAGTACTTGGTAGTACTTTTTTTGCTTGGTCATATACTACTGTACATATTATTCCTGCTAGTATTATTGCAACTATTATTATTATCCATGTTACTTTTTTCATTTTCTATCCTTTCTAAATTAGTTTGTTAGTATTTATAGTTGTATTTAATATTTTTTAACGCAATTTCTTCGAAGCACTGACGAGCTATGCTCGCCCCTACAATATTATAGGATAATTTGACTAATTTGGCTATATTATATTTTTATTAATTGTTATATGTATTATTTTTCTATGTATTTTATTCTTCTATATTATTTTTGCATTGTTTTTTCCGTCTGAGAATGTTAGCTCTATTTCGTCTCCTGCTTTTAGTGTTTTTGAGCTATTTATTACTTTTCCTTTATGCTCCGTTACTGTGTAGCCTCTCGTTAGTGTTTTTAATGGGCTTAAGGCATCTAGTTTTGCTACTTTTTTTATCATTTTTGTTCTTTCGTCTTTTAGTTTGCTTTGTATTTTATATTCTAGATTTTTGGCGATTTTATCTAATATCATGTATTGTTCATTTATTCTTTGCATAGGATCTTTAAATACTTTGCTTGCCATACATTTTTGATATCTTAAGTTTATTAGTTCTAGTTTTTTTAGTAGGGAATTTTTATATCTATTTTTATATGTTAAAAGTTTTTGTTCTATATCTTCTATGCTTGGCACTGCTAGTTCTGCAGCTGCTGAAGGGGTTGGTGCTCTTAGGTCACTAACAAAATCCGCTATTGTGAAATCTGTTTCATGCCCTACTGCTGATATTATTGGAAGCTTGGATTCATATATTGCTCTTGCTACAATTTCTTCATTAAATGGCCATAGGTCTTCTAACGAGCCTCCTCCTCTTGCTATTATTATTACATCTGCTAATTTTTGTTCATTCATTGTTTGAATGGCTTTTACTATTTTTTGGCTAGCACCTGTTCCTTGGACTGGTACTGGCAAAAGCTTTATATATACATTAGGGTTTCTTCTTGTAGATACATTTATTATATCTCTTATTACTGCTCCTGTATTTGATGTAAGTACTCCTATACATTTTGGCATAAATGGTATTTTCTTTTTATGTGCTTTACTAAATAAACCTTCTTTTTCTAGTTTTGCTTTTAGCTCTTCATATTTTGCATGTAAGTCCCCTATTCCTTCTTGTTTCATTCCTTTTGCATATATTTGATATACTCCATCTCTTTCAAATACACTAACCGTTCCCAAAATTATAACCTTCATTCCATCTTTTGGAATGAAGTTTAATTTATCAGTATATCCTTTGAACATAACACATTTTATTAGTGAATTCTCGTCTTTTAGCGTAAAATACATATGACCTGTATAGTGGTGCTTGAAGTTCGATATTTCTCCTTTTACCAATACATTGTTTAAAAATTCGTCTTCTTCAAATCTTTCTTTTATATATGCATTTAGTTTGCTAACTGTTATTGCATTGTATTCCATGTTTTTCTCCTAATTTTATGAAATATCTTTTTCTTTTACTATGCTTGCAAGTATTCCATTTATAAATTTTTTTGAGTTATCATCTCCATATTTTTTTGCGAGTTCTATTGCTTCATTAATAGCTACTTTATATGGTACTTCTGAATATAATATTTCATATATCGCAAGTTTTAATATTGATACATCTATTTTTGAAATTCTTTGTATTGTCCATTTTTCTTTTAAATTCTTTTCTATCAATTCTTTTATTTCTTCTATATTTTTTTGTATTCCATAAAAACTATTTTTTATGTACCCAATTTGTTCTTCGCCTTCTATACTATTTGCCTCTATAAATATTTCAATTTGCTCTTCATCTATTTCTTTTTGAATTTCATTACTATATATTAGTTTAAATGTGTTTTCTCTAATTGCTGTTCTATTCATGTTTTTCCCCTTTTTTTACATTTTATCTATAAATTTTTTTAATTTATCTTTTACTACTTCTTTATTAAGTTGAATATAATTACCTACATATATTCCTGAGGCAATTAATATAATTCCTATTATTAATTCATAAAAGTGTGTAAGTAATATTAAAAACGCTACTATTCCACCTATTATAGCACCCCTATATTTCATTAAAAATTCTTTAAATTTTTCCATATGTTTTACACCTCATATTTTATTCTATATTTTGAGTATTTTCAGGTTGTAATTCTCGTATGCTTATATTAACCTCTTTCACTTCTAAGTCTGATGTTTTCTTAATTGTATCTTTTATTTTTGTTTGAAGATTTGTAGATAGTTCTTTAATTATTGCATTTTCTTTTACACTTAATGTTACATATACTTTTAAGTTTCTTTCATTGTCCATTATTATAGTACTACTTATATCTTTTGCACTGTCAAAACCTCTTACTACACTATTTACTAACTCTTGCAGTGTTGTTTTTGATATTACTAGTTCTCCATCATCATTTTTTAATAATATTCCTTCTTTAATTCCATTTATTTTCTTTCCTTCTGATGTAAAGAATATACATTTTATTGCAAGCATTATGAATATTACTGATAATGCTAATAATATATTTGATATTATTTTATCTGCTAAAGCAAATTTTACTAAAAAATATACGCTTTCTATATCTAACCAACCAAATATTAATAAGCACATTAATATTGATAATATTAGTATTAAATTTGAAAATACTACTAAACCTATTTTATCTAAAATTTTCATTTGTTTCCTCCTACTAGTTAGGATATCTCCCTATATTTTTATATTTAGGGTACGAAAAGTATATTCGTACCCTAATTTTTTACTATTGTTCTGATACTTCTTTTTCTTCTACACTTGTAGTTGCAACTCCTTGTACATGAACATTTACTTCTGCAACTTTTAAACCTGTCATTGTTTCTACTGCTTTTTTTACTCTATTTTGAATTTCAAAAGCTACGTCTGGTATTCTAACACCATATTCTACTATAATGTTTACATCTATTTTTGTTTCTTTTTCTAAAACTTCAACTTTTATACCTTTTGCTAGGTTTTTCTTTCCACTTAGTACTTCTGTAATTCCTCCTGCAAAACCTCCTGCCATTTCAGCGACTCCTGGTACTTCTGATACTGCAACACCTGCAATAACTGCTACTACATCATCTGCTATTTTTATTTCATTATTGTCTGTGCTTTCTGATATTGTTACTTCCTCAATTTCATTTGTTATTTTATTTTCTTCTTCCATATTAAAACCTCCCTTAAAACTTCTTTTGTTATATTATTATCTTAAAGCTATAATAAGTATACCATATATTGTTTTTTTTACAACTGTTTTTTAAAAAAATTTACCATTTTTTTGATTTAAAGTTATACGTCCCATCCTTTGCTTCTGCACTAGCCTCAAAGTAAGTAATATATTTTATTTTTTTCTTTTTTTACATTTTTTATTTATTTCCCTTGTAATTTTTATATTTATACTGTATAATTATTTTATGTAACTATATGTTAGTTTGTGTTTAATAAAGGAGGGCTTGCAAATGCAGGAACGGAATTTAAAAGAAAGTTTAATTTTAAAAAATGGTGAATATTATTCCGAAGGAAACTTAGTTCTTGAAAACGGCGAATACTATTTGAAAGGAGATCTTTTTATATGCGGTGGTACACTGATTATGACTAATGCAAATTTAGTCGTTGAAGGTGACTTGAAAGTTTTTCCAGCATTGATTGATGATGGTAGTATTGCCTCTCCAGTAGAAGATGCTGTGATTGTAAATGGTGGTGTTTATGCTAAATCTATTTCTATTTATTCAGATATCGTCATTAAAAATGGAAATATTTGTACTTTTAGTGATCTAAACTGCGGAACTATCTATTCTTCTAATGGTGACATTAATGTAGGTCGAAATGCCAATGTTTTCAATGTCTATTGTAAGAATTATTTAGTGGATGGTACTAATAGTTCGTATAATATTGAAGCCGATGAAAGCGTATATATTATGGACTATAGTAGCAATTTCAATATTACTGCTCCTGATGTTTTCTTAGGGTATGGTGCTGACTTTAATGGCGGTGATATTACAGCAAACAATTTCGAAATTGGAGACGGATCACATATAAAGAATTGTTTCTACAGACATTTTTTAAAATAAATGTTTTGTATTAAAAAGTTGAAAATGAAAACAAGCTTTATGGATATTTATTCATAAGCTTGTTTTTATTTTATTCTAATACTTCTCCTGCATTTATTTGGTTTCCTCTTAAGAAGTCCCCTATAGTCATTCTTTTTGCATTTTCTCCTTGTATTTCTTCTACTTCTATAATTCCACCTTTTGCTTTAATAAATAGTCCTTTTTTATCATTTGAAAATAATATTGTTCCTTCTATTACATCTTTTAGTTTAAATAAATATTCTTCTAATTCTGGGAATTTTTCTATTAATTCTCTTTCAGTTCTTACTTTTACTTTCCAAAATTTTAATTTTTTGCCATTCAAAAATGTATATGCTCCCATTATTGGGTTTAATCCTCTAACTAAATTATGAATCTGGCTTGCTGTTTTTTCTTGCCAATTAATTCTAGCTATTTCTTTATTTAGCATTGGTGCTAGTGTATAGTCATCCCCTTGCTTGTTTCTCGGTGCTATTCCTTGCTTAATTTGTTTTATAGTTTCTATTAAAAGTTCTCCTCCAATTTTTGAAAGTCTATCCCATAATTCGCCTGTTGTTTCTTCTTGACTTATTTGAGTTTCTTTTGTTAATATCATATCTCCTGTATCCATTCCTATGTCCATATACATGGTTGTAACTCCTGTTGTTTTTTCTCCATTTATTATTGCCCATTGTATTGGTGCTGCTCCTCTGTATTTTGGTAGCATTGATGCATGAACATTTATACATCCTAACTTAGGAATATCTAAAATTTCTTTGGGAAGTATTTTTCCATAGGCTACTACTACTATTAAGTCTGGATTTAAGTTTTTTATTTCTTTTATAAATTCTTCATTTTTTCTTATTTTTTCTGGTTGATATATTTTTAAACCTTTTTCTAAAGCATATTCTTTTACTGGACTTGCTACCATTTTCATTCCTCTACCTTTTGGTTTATCTGGATTTGTAACAACTCCTATTATTTCGTATTTTGCTTCATATAAACATTTTAGGGATTCTTCTGCGAAATCTGGTGTTCCCATAAATAAAATTTTCATATTTTCCCTCTTTTCTCTTTCCTATTTATCATTGTAGGGGCTACTAGTAGTCGTCCGCTCTTCGAAGAAATTCCCCTAAATTTTCACATTTATTTGAGCAATTTCGTTGGAGTTCGGAGAGCTGCTAGCTGCCCCTACATATTTTTTATTATTCTCTATTGTTCTTTTGGCTCTACATATTCTAAGGTTCCTGGTATCATTTTTTCTACAAATGTTATCCCATTTAAATGGTCTATTTCGTGTGATAGGGCTTGGGCTAGTAGGTCTTTTGCTTTTATTTTTATTTTTTCTCCGTTTTCGTTTAGCGCTTCTACTATTACCTCGGCTGGTCTTATCATTTTTGCGTATTTGTTTGGAAAACTTAGGCATCCTTCTTCTACTTCTTGCTGACCTTTTTCTTTTATTATTACTGGGTTTATTAGTTTTATTGGCCCTTTTTCGTCATATAGGTCTATTACAATGACCCTTTTTAATATTCCTACTTGTACTGCTGCTAGACCTACTCCATTGTATTTGTGCATGGTTTCTACCATGTCGTCTAGTAGCTGTTTTATTCTGTCATCTATTTGTTCTACTTCTCTTGATTTCTTTTTTAGTATTTCGTCTCCTTCTTCTCTTATTTGTCTGATTGCCATTTGCTTGCCTCCTTAATTTTTTTATATTGCTTCGTTAAAGTATTCCACTTCTTTCCGCTATTTAGGACAGTTCTTAATGTATACAGATTATTTAATTTTTTTTATTTATAATTCTTCTGTAGCTTGTTTCCGATTACGAACCGTCCCCAAAGTTAGCCTATCACATCATGTTATTTGGATTTAGGTCTACTATTATTCTTGTGTTGGTGTTTTTTGTTTGTTCATATCCGAATATTTAGTGCTTCTTTCAAAAGTTTGTTTATTTGGGCGTTGTAGATACATTTTATTATTATTCGCCATCTGTATTTGTTTTTTATTTTGTCTATTGGTGCTGGTAATTGTTTGTATAGTAGTAACCCTATTTTTTCGCTTATTATTCTTGTTTTTATATAGTTGTGTAGTTTTTCTGCTACTTCAGTTACGCTTTTTTCGTTTTGCCCGCTTATTCCAATTACTATTATATCGCAAAATGGTGGATATTTCAACTGTTTTCTTAAACCTATTTCTATGTCGTAAAAGCTTTTATAGTCTTGCTGTGATGCATATTCTATTGCTAGGCTTTCTGGGTTGTAGGTTTGTACTATTACTTTTCCTGGTAAGTTTTCACGACCTGCTCTTCCTGCTACTTGGGTTAGTATTTGGAAGGTTCTTTCATTTGCTCTATAATCATCTATATTTAATGAGCCATCTGCTGCCATTACTCCTACTAGTGTTACATTTGGGAAGTGATGCCCTTTTACTATCATTTGTGTTCCTATTAGAATATCTATATTTTCTTCTCTAAATTTATTTAAAATTTGCTCGTGTGAGTTTTTCTTTGTTACTGTATCTATATCCATTCTAATGGTTGAAGCATTTGGAAATATTTTGTTTATTTCTTCTTCTAGTTTTTGTGTTCCTGTTCCAAAGTATTTTATATTTTTACTGTTACACTCTGGACAGATGTTTACTCTTTTTTCTTCATACCCACAGTAATGGCATTTTAGCTTATCCTTTTTTAAGTGATATGTCATTGTTATATTACAATTTTTACATTTTATAGTATGTCCACAATCTCTACACATTATGAAGGTTGAGTAACCTCTTCTGTTTAAAAATAGAATTGTTTGATGTTTATTTTTTAAGTTTTCTTCTATTTCTTCATATAGTTTTGTACTTATCATAGACCTATTCCCGTTTGCTAGTTCTTCTCTTAAATCTACTATTTCTACTTGTGGAAGGCTTGAGGAATTTGCTCTTTTGGTTAGTTCTATTAATTCTATTTCTCCGTCTAAAGCTTTTTTGTAGCTTTTCATATCTGGTGTTGCACTGCCTAACACTAATGGACAAGAATTCTGTTTTGCAATATATTTAGCCACCTCTTTTGCATCATATCTAGGTGAGCCTTCTGATTTATAGGAGCTATCATGTTCTTCATCTATAATAATTAGCCCTAAATCTTTTACTGGTGCAAAAATCGCTGAGCGTGCTCCTATTATTATTTTTGCTTTGCCTTCGTTTATTTTATTCCATTCATCATAACGTTCGCCTATTGATAATTTACTATGTAGTACAGCTATTTGTTCTTCTCCAAACCTTGCTATAAACCTATTTACCATTTGTGGTGTTAATGATATTTCTGGAACTAGCACTATGCTACTTCTTCCTTCTTTATATACCTTTTCTATTAATTGCAGATATATTTCTGTTTTTCCGTGAACCTGTTACTCCAAATATTAGGAACTCTGAATTCATTTTGTCATCTATGGCTTCTTCTATTTTTTCATATGCTTCTTGTTGTTCTCTAGTAAGATTTAGTTTATTTGACGGCTTTATTTCTTTATTTATAAATGGATTTCTTTCTATTTGCTTTTCATATATTTCTATATATCCATTTTTTTCTAAAGTTTTCATTATAGCTTTAGAGACCTCTGTAAATTCTTCTAAATCTGTTATATATATGTCGTCATTTTGAATTAGGAAACGTAGTAACCTAATTTGTTTTTCTGACTTTATTTTACCTGTTTCTATTTCAAATTCTATTTCATCTTTGTCTTTTTTTAGAATTACGAAATTGCCTGTTTTCTCTTTTACTCTATTTTCTATATTCTTTGTTTTTGTACCAGGAGGTAACATTAATTTTATACTTTCTGATAAATTACAAAAATACCTTTTTGCAATCCATTTTGCAAGTTCTACTTTATTATCATTTAATGTACTTTCTTTACCAATTTTTGCAATATTTTTTGTTTTATATTCTGTTTTTTCCTTAAAGCCTACAATAAAGCCTTCTTCTAATTTTTTCATATTTCCAAAGGGAACTAATACTCTACTTCCTATTTTTATATCATTTTGCATTTCATTTGGTATATTATAGTCAAATGTTTTATCTAATTGCTTTGCATTATTGTTTATTATAACTTTTGCTATCAAGTAAGTAAGCCCCCTTTCAAAAATATTTTCCTTATGTTAGTATATCAAAAAATAAAAAAATATCAAGCTAAGCTCAATATTTTGAAAAAATTCATAAAAAATTTGACTTTTTCTAAATTTTATGTTAATATATATTTATAACAGTTTATTTTTAGTTTATGGAGGGAATTATTCATGATGATCAAAATTACAACAAACAAAGGCACTTGGAGAATTTATGGTCTGTATTTTATTTCAACCGATTCAACCTATGATATCTTGAAGAAGGCTATCGAAACCGGCAATTTACGGCAGACGTACCTTCAGCATGTAACTGGTTGGCACAGTCCCATCATCGTGGACATTGCTAGTAAGGAAATGCATTTCTGCTAAGTTCTAGTGGGCAAAGAGAGGAAAGCTTATTTAGTTTCCTCTCTTCCTCCATTTTATAGGTATTTTACATATCTTTTAATAAATCTTTTCCATTCTTTATATAATCCCATCCTGAAAAAATTGTTGCTATTACTGATATTGTCATTATTATTGTAGTAGTTAGGTTTATAGCAAAATTGAATCCTGTTAGTTCTTTTGTAAATATTGCTCCATATTTGTTTATATCTATAAATGCTAGTATTATAGCAATCATTTGAGTTACTGTTTTTATTTTTCCCCATATACTTGCAGCTATTACTTTTCCTTCACTTTGTACAGCTATTAGTCTGTAGCCTGAAACTATGAATTCTCTAAATACTACTATTGCTGGTATCCAGGCTGGAAGTCTTCCCATTTCTACTAGCATTATCATTGCTGTTACTACTAATACTTTATCTGCTATTGGGTCTAAGAATTTTCCAAAAGTTGTTATTTGGTTCCTTGAGCGTGCTATGTATCCATCTAAATTGTCTGTTATTGAGGCTATTATAAATATTAGGTCTATTATTATACATGTAATTGGTATATTAAAAAATTCACCTTGTATTCCTAAAAATGGTATTATTATCATAATTGGTACTAATATTATTCTAAATATTGTTAATTTATTGGCTAAATTCATATTTTATTCCTCCATATTAGCAAGTTTTTTTATATTTTCCATTATCTCATCTGTTATTTTATCTAATACTTCTTTATCGTTTTTATCGTAAGAACTGAAATCTAATGGTTTTCCATAACGAATTGTAACTTTATCAAATTTTCCTGTTCCACCTGATATTCCAACTGGCATTACTTTTGCTCCTGAACGCATTGCAAAAAATGCTGCTCCATCTTTTACTTTTTCTCCTTTTTCCATACCGTTTCTGGTTCCTTCTGGAAATAAGGCTACACATTCACCATTTTTTAATGCTTTTAATACTGTTTTTATTGCTGTTATATCTTTTGAATCTCTATTTACATATATTCCATCAAATACTACTCCTAAAAATGCAAATAATGGATTTTTCTTAAGTTCTATTTTTGCCATAAAACGTACATGTCTTTTGGCTGTTACTACTATTAATGGCGGGTCTAAATATGTTCTGTGGTTCCCACAATATATTAAAGGTTCATCTAAAGGAATATTTTCTTGTCCTTCTATTTTTACGCTATGCACTATTTTACAATATGCATATATGGCACCTCTTACTATTTTTTTTGTTATTTCTTTTAAAAATTTTTTCATTGTTTTTCTCCTTTTCAGAAGTCAGAGGTTAGGTGACGAATGTCGTAGGTCGAAATTTTGGAGAATTTCTTCGAAGATTTAGTCGTCCAAAGTGAGACCTAAAACATGTTTTTCTAACTTTCCAATTCGTTTTATTTTTATATTCTAATTCTATATTCTAATTTTTTTTTAATATTAGAATAGTAGTATTTTTAACATTTAGAGTAGCGCGAAGGGTGTTTGATTTATTTTTTTAAAATTGCATTTTCCGTTAAGGCGGTGGGAACCACTAACTCTAAGTTAAATATGTAGTGAAACGTAATATTTTACTTAGAGTTAGTGGGAGGCTAGGAAACCAATTTTAAAAAAATAAATTAAACACCGTGGGAGCAGATTATTTAACACGTCACATCATTTACAGAGTAAGTCGTTGGAGAGCGGAGCTCCCATGGTTCCGACTCCTACATCTAACATCTAATTTCTTTTATTATATTTATTATTTTTTCTTTTACTTCCTCTATACTCAAATTAGTCGTATCCACATATATTGCATCTTCTGCAATTTTTAATGCTCCTACTTCTTTTTCTTTGTCGTTTTTGTCTCTTATTTTTATATTTTTTAGTACTTCTTCATATGTCATTTGTATTCCTTTTTCTTCCATTTCTTTATGTCTTCTTCTTGCTCTTATCTTTTCGTCTGCATCCATATATATTTTTACATTGGCCTTAGGGAATACTACTGTTGTTATGTCTCTTCCTTCCATTATTACGTCTTTTCCTTGTGCTAATTTTCTTTGTATTTCTACCATTTTGTAGCGTACTTCTTTTATTGATGATACTTGTGAGACTATTTGTGTTACTTCTTTACTTCTTATTTCTTTTGTTACTTCTTCATCATTTAAAAATACTTTTTGCTCTCCGTTTTCGTTTTGCATGTCTATGTGTATGTTTTCTAGTGAATTTATTATTTTTTGCGTTTCTTCTAGTTTTATATTGTTTCTTATTGTGTATAGTGCTACACATCTGTAGGTTGCTCCTGTGTCTATGTTTACTAGGTTTAGTTCTTTTGATATTAAACTGGTTATTGTTCCTTTTCCTGTTCCGGCTGGACCGTCTATTGCTACTATGAATGACATGGTTTTTCTCCTTTTTTCTTGCTTTTTTCTTTTTTTCTTTGGTTTGGTTGTTGCTTCGTTGGGGTTATTTGCTTGTTTTTATTTTCTATTTCTTTCCGCATTGGGGACAGTTCCTAATCTAGCCAGATTATTTGTTTTTTTACTTATAATCCTTCTTCTCTATCTTGTTTCCGATTACGAACCGTCCCCAAAGCTACTGCTAGCTATTTTAGTTCGATGGATTTTGCTATTACGGTTATTTTTTGTACGGTCATTGTTGTTAGTTTTTCTATTTCTTTTGTGCATTTCGCTTTGAATTCTTTTAGTTCTTTTATTACGTTGTGTCCATAGTAGACTGATACTTCCATGTATATGTGTGGTCCTTCTCCGTAAGTTTTCTATCCTTGTTCTTATTATTTTTGATATTCCTTCTTCTTTTCCTGCTAGGTATTCTACTATTTGCCTGAATACTGTGTCTGATATTGTGAAGTTTCCTAGGTAACTGAAGGTTGGCCTTATTATTGACTTTTCTGATATGTATGGTTTGTTTCCATTTCCTTTTGATTTGAATATTTGCAGTGGGTCTAATATGTAGCCTGAAAAGTCTTTTTTTATTTCGAATGTTGGTACTGGTATTACATGCTTTCCTTGTGTTATTCTTATGTTCCTTGCTGTTTCCATTTCGTCTTTTGTGGCTACTTCTTGTATATATATTGTTTTTTGTATTTCTGGAAGTTCTAAGTTTTTTGCAATTTTTTCTACCATTCCATCTGATGTTCCTAATATTAGTATTGATTCTGGTTTGTATTTTTTTATTGCTTTTACCATTTTTTTTCTTTCTTTTTCGTCTATGAAAATTGCGTGTTTTACTGTTTCTATTTTTGTTGGTGCTTTTTTTGCTGATTCCCCTGCTACTACTTCGTTTTCATTTATTAGAATCCCATCATCTATTATGTATGATATGTTGTTTTCTCCTGCTACCATTTGGGCTCTATAACTTTTTCCTGTTCCTGATGGTCCTACAAAAGCAAATACTCTCATTTTTCTTCTTTCTCCTTAATTTATTTTATTTTTCTATTAAAGAAAAACTATATGTGAAACTATGATATTTTGTATTATATTTTTTTGCTCGATTACATTTACATTATATTTTTCTTTTATTTTTTCTAATAGTTTGTAATCTGATGAGTCTAGTACCCATATTCTTCCTTGTAAGTTTTCTATTTCTTTTAAGTCATATATTGTTTCCATTTCATTTCCAAATGCTTTATAGGCTTTTTCTACATTCCATTTTTCTGCATCATAGAAATATGATTTATTATTTGGGAAATTTGTAAATGTTACAAATCCACTTAGTTCGTTTTGACAAAGTAGTATGTCACTTTCTTGTATATTTTCTTTTAAGTATTGGTATGGCTTAATATTACTTATATCATAATTATCTTTACATAAGTTTATTTGTATATTAATTCCTGCAATAATACATAATATACATATTAGACTTGTTATATATTTATTACCGTTTTTCCCTATATAATACGATAAAATAAATATAAATATTCCTGTTACACATAACATATATCTTGCATATATAATTGGCATTTGCATTACTATTGATACTACACATGCACCTACTATAACTCCTATATATATAATTAATGACAATTTTATTGGTAATTTTTCCTCTTCTACTTTTTTCTTGTTTATTCTATTCTTTACAAATATACATATTATGTATGTACTTATAATTATTCCGAATATTATTGCATATATGTTTGGTATGTACTGTGTTCCCCCTAAATTTCCTGTAAATTGAAATTTAAAAAATTCTATTATTGTATCTGGAAAAGCCACTGATATCCAAAAACCTTTTGATACTTGTTTCATTTGTAATAATAGTGATACTACCCAAGGAATATATAATATTATTTGTGTTATTGCTGAAATTAGAAATACTTTTAGTTCATATATGAATTTCTTAGTTTTACACGTTTTCCTAATAATATGTATAAACATTATTATATTTACAATTCCTGCTGCCATTAAACCATAATAGTGTGTATATGCAGATAACAAACTAAAGGTTGCAAATAGTACCCAATTTTTTATTTGCTTTTTTTCTTCATTTTTATAAACTCTGTAAGCATATATACACATTAGTGCAACTAATAGCATTGCAAATGTATACATTCTTATTTCTCCAGCATATACAGTTATTACTGGAAGGAACATACTAAAAAACGAAAATAATATACCTACATTTTTCCCAAAGTCTTTTCTTATATGCGTATACCCTATTATTCCTATTAAACATGCACATATCCATGAGAATATACGATATACTAGTATACTACTTCCAAATATTAGTTTTAGTATGTGCAGTACCCAGTAATATAGTACTGGATGAACATCATTTGAGCCTATTTCCCATATTTCCTTAAATGTATGGTTACTTATAGCTACTGAATAGCTTTCATCAAACCATAAATTATTATGAAATATTGGTATTGCTAAAAATATCATTCCTATTATTATTACTACTATATGTAGTATGTCTTTTTTACTTAGTTTCATTTTATCACACCTTTTTCTATTTTTTTCAGTTTTTATGTGATTATTATATCATTACATTTTTTAAATGTCTATAAAAAAATTATAGTAATAGACTCCTGTATGAATAACTTTATTTTTTAGGTTGTAATTATCCTCAAAAAAGCTTTTTATATTGAAACAAAGAAAAATTATTTTTAAAAGTTTGCTCTTTATATAATTTTAAATTTCTTATTATACACCCAAAGTATCTTTTTTTATAAAAAACTGTTATATGCCTTCTTTGCCATTTATAATTAGTAAAATAGAGAAATATTTTAACTATATGTTGGTTAAATATTTCTCTATTTTTTATTTATTATTACTTTCTTGCTTCTTTAATTTACTTCATTTATTTTTATATCACGTACGTGTTCTATCTTTTCCCAGCTTGTTTCTCTTTTAAATAAACATTTAAAGTTTATTAATAGCCATGAGCCTAAAAATAGTGGATAGAATAGTAATCCTTTTAGCATTGGTTTTATTGGCTTTTTGTCTAACATCATTATTAATATTGCTGTTAATATTGGTAATATAAATGTTGGTATTAAATATCTTAGTATATTTATTCCTAGTTCTGCAAGTGTCATTCCTTTTGCTGCAAATACTATAAAGTTCATTATGATTAGTATTAGTGTCAGTACAAACATTGGTATACTTCCTAATATATATAATAAGCCATCAAAGTTCATTAATGTTTTCTTTTCTTTTACAGCTGCTGCTAACATTCCTGTGTATTCTTTCATACATTGTATATGCCCTACTGTCCACCTTGATCTTTGTGACCATGATTGCTTGAACCCTGTTGGTTGTTCGTCATATACTATTGCGTCTGTTGCCCAACCTAGTTTTCTTCCTTCTATTATGTTTTTTAGTGAAAATTCTATGTCTTCGGTTAGTGTTTTTGTGTCCCAGCCTGTTGGTTTTATTACGTCAAATCTAACCATGAAACCTGTACCATTTAATAGTGGTGATAGTCCTAGGTTGTACCTTGCTAAGTGATAGAAACGGTTCATTGTCCAGTAAAATATTGCATAACCTGCTGTTATCCAGTTATCTGTTGGATTTTTTATATCTCTATAGCCTTGTACTACATTTTCGCCTTGACATAGCTTTTTATTCATTGCTTTTAAGAAGTTTTTGTCTGCTATGTTGTCTGCATCAAATACACAAAATGCATCATATGGAGCATCTTCTTCTATTTTTTGCGCTAGAAACCATTGCAGTGCATAACCTTTTGTTTTTTTGTTTTCGTCAAATCTTTCAAATACTATTGCTCCTGCTTCTTTTGCTACTTGTGCGGTTTTGTCTGTGCAGTTGTCAGCTATAACGTATATGTCGTATAACTCTTTTGGGTAGTTTTGGTTTTTTAGGCTTTCTACTAAATTTGCTACTACTGCTTCTTCGTTGTGCGCTGGTATTATTGCCATAAACCTGTTTTCTTTTTCTTCGATTATTGGTTTTTCTTTAAATTTTATTAGTGAGCATATACTTACTATAAATTGATATGCCCAGAATATTGTTAATATCCATACTAATGCCATTTGTATTATATATAAATATTCCATCTTTTTCTCTCCTTATTTATAGTATCTAGTTTATTTTGATACCATAAATATTATACTATTTTTAGTTCATTTTTTCAACTATTTAAGAAAATCTTAAGGTTAGGTTATTATTTTCTTTTTCTTTTATATATTTCTTCGTTAAATTCTTTATGTTTTGTTATTTTTTACTTCTTTGTGCGTTGGACAGTTTATCTTGGGACATCTTCGATTACCCAATGGGGTGCTTTTTGTTTTTTACTTCTTTTTGTTCTCTACCTTTGTTAGTTGTTCTTCTTGGCTTCCGCGTTGGGGACAGTTCCTAATCTAGCCAGATTATTTTTGTTTGTTGCTTGTGTTTCTTCTCTATCTTGTTTCCGATTACGAACCGTCCCCAATGCTACCCCAACGCTACTTTTTATGCTAGTTTTCTTCGTGTGAGCCTGCTTCTAAGTCTTTCATACTTAGGTTTATTCTGCCTTGGTGGTCTATTTCTAGTACTTTTACTGTTATTTCGTCTCCTACTGCTAGTACGTCTTCTACTTTTTCTACTCTTTTACTTGATATTTTTGAGATGTGTAGTAAGCCTTCTTTTCCTGCTCCTAGGTCTACGAATGCTCCGAAGCTTGCTAGTCTTGTTACTGTTCCATCATATATTCCGCCTGCTTCTATTTCTCTTGTTATTTCTTCTATCATTTTTAGGGCTTTTTTACCATCTTGTCCTTCTACTTCGTATATACATACATTTCCGTCTTCTTCTATGTCTATTTTTACTCCTTTTGCTTCTTCTATTATTTTGTTTATCATTTTTCCACCAGGTCCGATTACGTCTTTTATTTTGTCTACTGGTATTTTTATTGTTATTATTTTTGGTGCATATTTTGAAAGCTCTGCCCTTGGTGCTGCTATAACAGGTGCCATTATTTCGTCTAGTATATAGTCTCTTGCTACTTTTGTTCTTGCGAATGCTTCTTCTATTATTTCGTATGTTAAACCATCACATTTGATATCTACTTGTATTGCTGTTATTCCGTCTTTTGTTCCTCCTACTTTGAAGTCCATATCTCCGAAGAAGTCTTCTATTCCTTGTATGTCTGTTAACATTATATATTCATCTGGATTTTCTTTATTTGTTACTAGTCCTGTTGATATTCCTGCTACTGGTTTTCTTATTGGTACACCTGCATCCATTAGTGCTAGTGTACTTCCACATATACTTGCTTGTGATGTTGAACCATTTGATGATAGTATTTCTGATACTACTCTTATTGCATATGGGAATTCTTCTTCTGATGGAATTACTGGAACTAGTGCTTTTTCTGCTAATGCCCCATGTCCTATTTCTCTTCTTCCTGGTCCACGTGATGGGCGAGCTTCTCCTACTGAATATGATGGGAAGTTGTATTGATGCATATAACGTTTTGAGTCTTCTTCGTCTACTCCATCTAGCATTTGTTCTTCACTTTTCATTCCTAGTGTTACTATTGACATTGCTTGTGTTTGTCCTCTTGTGAATATTGCGCTTCCATGTACACGTGGTAGTATTCCTACTTCACATGAAAGTGGTCTTAATTCATCTATTTTTCTTCCATCTGGACGTTTATGTTCTACATATATCATTTCTCTTACACATTCTTTTTCTAAGTCGTGTACTGTATCTGCTATATCTTGTTTACGTTCTTCGGCTGCTTCTTCTCCGTATTTTTCTATTACATAGTTTGTAATGTCTTCTGTTATTTTGTCCATGTTTTCGTCACGTGTTTCTTTGTCTTCAGCTTGAACGTCTTGGTACATTCTTTCTTTGAATGCATTTCTTAGTTCATTGTAGAATTCTTCTTCTACACCAAAGTGTTTGTATTCAAATTTTGGTTTTCCTATTTCTTCTTGTATTTTTCTTATAAATGCGCAAAGTTTTTTAATTTCTACATGTGCTTCTTTTATTGCTCTTAACATTTCGTCATTTGGTAGTTCGTCTGCTCCTGCTTCTATCATTGTTATTTTTTCTTCTGTTCCTGCTAATGTTAATGTTAATCTTGATTTTTCTCTTTGCTCTACTGTTGGATTTATTACAACTTGTCCATCTACATATCCTACTGCTACTGCTGCTGTTGGTCCTCCAAATGGTATGTCTGATATTGCTAGAGCTGATGCTGCACCTATCATTGCACATACTTCTGGTGAGTTATCTTGTTCTACTGATAGTACTGTTGCTACTACACATACATCATTTCTGAAGTCTTTTGGGAATAGTGGACGTAGTGGTCTATCTATTGCTCTTGATGTTAGTATTGCCTTATCTGTTGGTTTTCCTTCTCTTTTTGTGAAGCTTCCTGGTATTTTTCCTACTGCATATAATTTTTCTTCGTAATCTACTGAAAGTGGGAAGAAGTCTATTCCATCTTTTGGCTCTTTTGCTGCTGTAACGTTTACCATTACAACTGTGTCCCCATATCTTACCATTACACTTCCATTTGCTAATCCTGCTATTTTTCCTGTTTCTATTGTTAATTTTCTTCCTGCTAAGTCTGTTTCGTATTGTTTAAACATAATTTTTTACCTCTTTTCTTATTTTTTTGCTCGAATTAGAGTAACCTCTACAATATATTGCTCCGCTCCTCTACGCATTGAAGAGTGAATAGTGAATAATTTAATGTAGGGCTTGTCTCTACCCTTTTTTATTGTATAGGAAAAATCGTTATTTATTTTTCCACGTAGAGGCACGGGGACTGTACCTTTTGTTCTTATTTATTATATTCTGTTTCAATACATTGTACAAGCTACTTTCTAATTCTAAGCATTATTTTTTACACACCTTTTTTTACTCTGCCCTTTGTATTTAGACGAGCAGAGATGAGCCCTGCTCCTATATTTTAAAAGTACTTTAACTACTTTTAAAGGATTATATTTTTAAAAATGGACGTTTTACTTTTTAAAGTTAAAACGTCCTGTTTAAAGATTTTTACTAATTGTGTGATTATTTTCTTAATCCTAATTTAGCAACTATCTCTCTATATCTTTCAACATCTCTGTCACTTAAATATTTAAGTAAGCTACGTCTTGAACCTACCATTTTTAAAAGACCTCTTCTTGAGTGATTGTCTTTTTTGTGTACTTTTAAGTGTTCTGTTAATTCATTAATTCTTTCTGTTAAAAGAGCTATTTGAACTTCTGGTGAACCAGTATCTTTTTCATCTCTTTTATAAGTATTAATGATTTCTTGTTTCTTTTCTCTTGTCATTTTACTACACCTCCTATATTTTTTCATTTGCCTTAAACTGAGTTTTAGCTTAGGTGTGTATTTTCCTAAAACTAAGTATAAGGTAATTTTTAAAGCATATTTATATTACCACATTTTTCTAAAATATGCAATAGTTAATGTTTAATTTTATCTTTTGTATATTCATTTAATTAACTATATTAAAGTTAAAAAGGTTGAAAGGAAAAAATGAGCGAAAATATTTCACTCATTTTTCTAATAGCATTTTTTACATCCATTCTTTTTTCTAATACTTATTTAATTAATCCTTGTTACATACTGGACAACGAATATAACGCCATCCTGGTGCTTTAACAAATCTTGTAGGGTAGGGTCCACATACTTCTGTCTTTCCATATTGATCCCATTTTTTTACATATCCAGTTCCATTACATAAACTACAATCTTCTTTTTGATTTCTTTTTTGTCTACATATGCTTTCATGATAATAGCAGGCACCCCGACTGTTAAAGGTTTCTCCACAAACTTCACATATAAATTGATATCCAGATATCATTATCATATTACTTCCTCCTTAATTAATTCGAAGTCTTATTAATACAATAGTTACTGTTTCAATATATAGTTTTTTTTGTCGATTGTCAATCTTTTTTTCAAAATTTCAGTACAATATATTAACATTTTAGTTATTACAACTTTTTCTCAATATTAAATTAGAATTGGAAATTTGTCGACACGTCCCACTTCTTTCTAAATTAATAAAATTTTAATAAATTATTATATATTTTTTAACTTTTTTGTTATATAATGCATTTATAGAACAAAGGAGGATGAGTTATGAAATTTGTTAGAAGATTGTTATTATTTATTTTAGTTATTATTGTTCTTGTTTCTTCTTTTATTATTTTTAATGGATATAATATGTACAAGAAGGCCATTTCTGAGGTTAGTTTAGATAAGAAGGTTTCTAATATTAGAAATGATGTAAATTTTGTTAAAATAGAGGATGTTCCTAAATATTATGGAGAGGCTATAATTGCTGTTGAGGACCATAGGTTTAAAGAGCATGGTGCTATTGATATAATTTCTATTGGGAGAGCTTTAGTTTCTAATATTCAGGCTAAAGAGTTAAATGAAGGTGGTAGTACAATTACGCAACAGGTTGCTAAAAATTTGTATTTTATTACTGAAAAGAATTTTGTTTATAGGAAAATTGCTGAAATATTCTTAGCTTTTGATTTAGAAAATAATTATTCAAAAGATGAAATATTAGAGTTATATTTTAATACTATTTATTTTGGCGAAGGATATTATGGTGTTAAAGAAGCATCAAAAGGATACTACAAAAAAGAACCAAAGGATTTAACTTTATATGAAGCAAGTATGCTTGCTGGAATTCCAAATGCCCCTTCTGTTTATGCTCCTACTGTTAACCCTGATTTAGCCAAAAGTAGGCAAGGCAAAGTTATTCGTTCGATGGTTGAATATGGGTATTTGAGTCAGGAAGAAGCTGATAAGTTAGAAGAATAAAAAAATGTGGCAAAGCCACATTTTTTTATTCTTCTATCCATTTTTGATAAGCCTCTATTATTTTGTCAGCTTGCTTTTCTGGGTTTCCTTCAGTTGTATCTATTACTAAGTCATAATTTGATAGGTCTTGTTTTTTTACATTGTATAATTTGAAGTATCTTTCATTTTCTAAATTGTATCTTTTTATTAGGTCTTGTTTTTGTTCTTCTATGGTTCCAAAGTTTTCTGTTTCCTTTCTTTTTTCATCACCAAATGCTCTTTTTGCTGCTTCATTTATATCTACTGTTAAGTATACTTTGAATGACTCTGGTACTGCATACCAACCGAAGCCTAGCATCTATTACAAATTCTTCGTGTGTTTTTGCATATTCTGTTGCACTTCTTTCTATTGCTTGGTCTATTTCTGGATGTTTTTCTACATATTTATTAAAACTTGTTACATCCATGTTGTGCTCTTTGGCTAGTTTTCTAAAGTATTCACCATTTTTATATATTCCATAATTTAATTTTTCTGTTATTATTTTTGCTATTACAGTTTTTCCACTTGCTAATTCTCCTGTTATTGATATAATTTTTTTCTTTTCCATAAAATACCCCTTTATATATTATTAAAGGGCGTAATTCGGTAAACTCTCAAGGTATTTCTTACCGATTAGCCCTTCCTATATAGCAGACAATTATTAATTGTTCACTATTCATTATTTAATGAATCTCTTTGAAAATTTGACAATTAATATCACCTTATAAATATTATTTTCAAAATACTCAATTTTATTCCTCTGCTTCTATTTCAACTTTACCTTGTGCTATTTCATTTGCTGCTATTGTTACTGGTGATTCTTCTTTAACATCTACTAATTTTTCATGTCCTTCTGCTATTTGTCTTGCTCTTTTGGCTGTTGCTATTGCTAGTCTAAATTTACTATCTGTCTTTTCTAATAGTTCTGCTTTTGTTGGTTTTACCATCATTTTTATCACTCTCCTTTTTATTTTTCTATTTCTATCCTTTTTCCTTTATTCTATGTTTTGTACTTGCTCCCTTATATCTTCTAGTTCTACTTTTATTTCTATTACTAAGTCTGTTATTTCTAGTAAACCAGACTTTGAACCTATTGTATTTGTCTCTCTGTTCATTTCTTGTATCAAAAAGTCCATTTTCTTACCTATGTTTTCTTTTTCTTCTAGCATTTGCCTAAATTGGTTAATATGACTTTTTAACCTAGTCAGTTCTTCTTCTACCGAACATTTATCTGCATATATAACTACTTCTGTTGCTAACCTTGCCTCATCTATTATGCCTGTTTTTAGTATTTCTTTTATCCTCTCTTCTAATTTTACTACATAATTTGCTACAAGTCCAGTAGAATATTCAGAAATTTTTAGTATTTTATTTTCTACTTTGTTAATTCTTCTTTCTAAGTCTTCTTTTATTTTGTTTCCTTCGTTTTCTTTCATTATTACAAAATTTTGTATTGCTTGTTTTAAACATTCTAAAAGTTCTTTTTCTATTATGTCTTCATTTTCATCAGAACTTTTTATATTTAGCACTTCTGGCAACTTTGTTATTTCTGTTATTGGTATATCATAACTTAAGTCATTTTCTTGTGCTACTTTCTTTAACTCTTCTATATATTTTTTTGTTAGTTCTTTATTTATTATTATTTCTTTTCCTTCATCACTATAGTTTTCAAAAGTAACAAATACATCAATTTTTCCTCTATATATGTTTTTTTGAACTTCTTTTTTTATTTTTTCTTCTAAATAACTTAAATAACGTGGTAGCTTTACTGATATATCTGTATATTTGTGATTTACACTTTTTATTTCTATTGTATATATTCTGTTATTTTCCTCTTGTTTTGCTCTTCCAAAACCTGTCATACTTCTCATAGTTTATTTTACCTCATTTCTTTTTGTAGTTCTATAAATGTTATTTGCTTGTTTTCTTATTTCTTTTTTATATTTTATATATGATATTATTGATTTTACTATATAATATATACTAAATGCTACTGCTATTATTGTTATAGAGTTTGTTAATTTAGTACTATACAACTTGTAAATTTGCATAAGTATTATTGTAGTAATAGATACTACTAGCATTTCTATTCCTTCTATAGTATATTTGCCACTTTCTTTTTTATAGGCATATTCAAATATACCTATTGTACTTATTATAAATATCATACTACTTGTTTTTAAAATTATTTCAAAAGATACCTTTTCTATTATCATATAAATTATATATATAAATATAAAATATACTAATATGACTATTGCAGATATTATATTATCAAATACTTTTTTATATAGTTCATTCTTTTTTTCTTTTGGTATAATAGTTTCATTTTTTATTTCTTTTTGTATTTCTTCTAATTCAACTTTTGGTATTGCTAGTTCTTGTTTTTTTGAAACTTTTAAAGATGTTTCTTCTCTTTTTTGTCCTTTCGAAACTTCTGATAATTTTTCTTCATTTTTTTCCTCTTTGTTTTTTTTGGTTGGTTTGGTACTTTTTACTTCTTTTACATTTTTTGTAGTTTTACTTTCTTTGTCTTTTAATTTTTCTTTAGATATTTCTTCTTCCATGAATTAAGTCCTTTCATTTTTTAATTTTCAAATTCATACACTATATTACTTGCTATAGCTATTGGTGCAGTTTCTGTTCTTAGTATTCTTTTCCCCAAGCTTACCACTTTTGCCCCACTTTGTTTTAACTTTTTTATTTCCTTTTCATCTATTCCACCTTCTGGTCCCACTAGTACACCTATTTTTTTTATTCCTTTATTTTGTTTTAAAATTTGTTTTAACGTTATTTCTTCTTCATTTTCATATGCAACTATAAATAAGTCATATTCGTTAATTTCACTACAGAATTCAGATATTTTTATAACATTTTCTATTTTTGGTATTATATCTCTTTTACTTTGTTTTGCTGCTACTTCAGCTATTTTTTGCCACCTTTCTATTTTCTTTTTGGCATCTTTTTCATTTAATTTCACTATACTTCTTTCCATTGCAACTGGGACTATTTTTTTTACTCCTATTTCTGTTGTTTTTTGTATAATTAGTTCCATTTTATCTGCTTTTGGAAGACCTTGATATATAGTTATATCAATATTTGTTTCTACACTTTTATTTAATTTACCAATTATTTTGCAAGTTATTTTTTCTTTATTATATTCTACTATTTTTACAATATAATTTTGGCTTATACCTTCTGTTACACATATTTGTATTTCATCTTCTTTTTTTAACCTTAATACATTAATAATATGATTAACATCTTCGCCCAATATTTCTATTATGTTACCTTCTATTTGTTTCTCTTTTACAAAAAATTTCTGCATTGCTTATTCCTTTTTTCTTTTTTTGATAATTATATCATATTTTCATTTATATGCAACTGTAAATTATTTTTATGTAGGGTCCATTTCAATCTCCTACAGACTTATCCTAATAAACTTCTATTTTTCTTCGAAGAAATTTCATAAATTAAAAACATAGTAAAGCCGTTGTGGCACGGCAAATTGCTAATCACTGCTACATCTATATTTAATATTAGCTATGCATTGTAACCAATAGTTATTTTGACCTTAAAACTTCCATAAAAAAACAGTTGTATTTATTACCTCTTTATAGTATAATAATAATGTAATTAATTTACAATTAAATATGGGGGTGTAATTGGTTTCGACAGTATTTTAGAAGTATTAATGGCGAGTAGTGGATGGTTGCTTTGGCCACTTAAAAAAAGCAAAAATAAATATAAACGCTGATAATAGAGAATTAGCATACGCTGCCTAGTTTGCAGCGACGTTTTACCGATTGAGCCTACGCTTTCGGATAAGGCGACGAACTAGTAGGAAACAAAACAATTTCTTGCTATGGAAGTTGTGGGTATTTATATAGCTACTTTATAATAATGTTTGTTTGTTAATGTTATTATAAAGGAAAATTAATAACAAACTACACTCGTAGATATTAATATGGAAAAGATATTGGACAGGAGTTCGACTCTCCTCACCTCCACCACAATTATCCCCTTTGGGGATTGAATTATTAATTGTTATAAAAATGAAGGAAGAGCTCTTTCATTTTTCTTACTATTTAATTATCTAAGCATAATAAAAAGACTATTGCTAATCGAATTTTGCATTTATTTGTTGGAATATATTGTAAAAACTGATTAAACGTGTTATAGTATTTTTCAAAGCGAGGTAAAAAAATGGAAAGCGATTTAGATAAAAATTTTATTGACAATCAAATAATTATAGGTGAAGAAAAAAGCGAAGCAATTTCTCATAAAGATAGTTCTTTAAAAAGATTAGACCTTTCTTTTAATAAACATATTGAATTAAGAGAATATAAAAAGTAACTTATTAGCATATTGGATTAAAGATTTTTCTAATTATCATGATAATGAAAAATTTTTTAAACCTAATAATCTAAGAATTTTTAAACGTGAAGATATTGTAAAAGCTAATTTAGGTTTTAATATAGGTAATGAATTAGGTGGATTGCATTATTGTGTAGTTATAAATAAAAATGATAATTTAAATTTTGGAACATTAAATGTAATTCCATTATCTTCTGCTAAAGAAAATAAAAAATATAATAGTGATACTTGTATAGACTTAGGTGATGGACTTTATTCTTCGTTAGTCGAAAGATTAAATATAGAGTTTGCTATCATTAGAAAACAGTTATCTGAATTAGATGGCCTTAGTGGAGATGAAACAACTAATAAATTAAAAAATATAACTCAAAAAATCGAAATTTTAGATAAAACACAAAAAGAATTAGACAAAATGAAACATGGAAGTTTTGCATTAATACATCAAATAACAACAATTAGTAAACAAAGAATTTTTAAAAATCCTTTATTATCTAAAATAAAATTATCTGATGAAGGCTTGAATTTAATTGATGATAAAATAAAAAAATTATATACAAAATAAAATATGCAAAAAAATATATCTTTTTGCATATTTTATTTGACAATGTGCATATTATAATGTATAATGTAATTAAGATTTTACCTCGTGTTATGTAAGTATCACGGCGGTCATAAGAAGATTAAGGACAGTTTTTGCAACTGTCCGATTTTTTATTTTTGTTCAATATACTTTTATTCTAATTTTACATGTCTTCGTCTTCGTTTTCTTCCTCATTTCCTTCACAGTCATCATCACTACATCCATGGCATCCTCCGCAATGTCCTGAACAGCAATCTTCATCTTCTTCACAATCACATTCATCATTCCAGTCTAACTCTATTATATTATTACATTCTGGGCATTTTATCTCTGTTTTTTCTTCGTTCATTAAGCTTAAATCTGTTACAAATTCGTTATTACAGTATGGGCATACTATTTCAAATTCAAACTCTCCTAATTCTTCTTCATCATATATATCACTTTCTATTTCTTTTACAGTTTCCCCTATCTTATTTAATTTGTCATCTAAGCTATTTTGCTTTTCTTCCATTTCTTTTAACTTATTGTCAATTATATTTGACATATTATCCATAGCATTTATAAATAATGTTGATAATTCTGAAATTTTTTCCTTTACTATTTTCTTTTCTTCTTCATTAGAAATTATTTGTTCTATTTCTGATAATATTCTGTTATATTCTTTACTTAAATTTGGCATTTTGCTTTCCTCTCTTTTCTTTCTTTATTTTATTATATACTTATTTTTATTTTGTATACATTGCTTGATTTATAAAGCTTTCTTTACTTTATGTTTTTAATCTTTCATTTATATATTATTTTTTTATTAATTAAAAGTCAAAAACAAATGTAAATATACGTCTTTTTACATATTATTTTTGACTTTTGGTACGTTTATTATTTTATACTCTTTCCATATAGTCACCAGTTCTTGTGTCTATTCTAATAACGTCTCCTATGTTTATGAATAGTGGAACTGATACTTCATAACCATTTTCTAGTGTTGCTGGTTTTCCTGATGTTGTTGTTGTGTTTCCACTAAATCCTGGCTCTGTGTATGTTACTTCTAGTTCTACAAACATTGGTGGCTCTACTGAAAATACATTTCCTTTGTATGAAAGTATTTTTACATTCATGTTTTCTTTTATATATTTTAAGCTATCTCCTAATTGTTCTTTGTTTAAAGGCATTTGCTCATATGTTTCGTTATCCATGAAATAATATAAACCACTGTCTTCATATAGGTATTGCATTTCTTTTTTCTCTATTTCTGCTCCTGGGTATTTTTCTGATGGATTGAATGTTTTTTCTATAACTGCTCCTGATATTACATTTCTTAGTTTTGTTCTAACAAAAGCTGAGCCCTTTCCTGGTTTTACGTGTTGGAACTCTACTACTTTGAATACGTTTCCATCCATTTCAAATGTTGTTCCATTTCTAAAGTCTCCTGCCATATATACTTCTGCCATTTTATATATCTCCTTTCAAATTTTTAAATTTCTTTTTTATTTGCTTTATTTATACTACCATATTTTTCTAGTAAAATCAAGTGTTTTATATTTTTTATTTCTCTATGTCACAGGTAATGCTAACATATGATATACTATATCATACTACTTATATTTGTTAATTGTATAACATTTTTAATTTTATTATCTGTCATCTTGTTCATTTTCATCTTCTTTTTCATTACCTTTATTTTCTCTTTCATTTTCTTTTGTTTGTTCTCTATTTTCTTTCCAATTCTTTGATACTTTTTCGGTTCTTTTTCTTGCAGCATCGTCATACATTCCATTTCTATATTTTTCTGAATCAGTTTTAACAATTTCTCCATCACTATCCATTACTACTTGACTTGGCTTTCCATTTTGTTTTATTTGTCTTGCTATCTCTTCTTGTATTTTCTCATTCTTACAAATTTGTTTTCCATTTATATACATTTTACCGTCTGGTGATATTGTTACTTCTTCTTTAATATCTACAAAAACTTCTCCATCTTTTCTTTGTATTTCGAAAGAACCTATTGGCAATTCCAATCCTCCTATTGCAAATGTTGCCTCATTTACTACATATGGCTCTTCCTCCATTTCTTGTTGTTCTACCATTGTATAATTTTCTGCTTTCCAAGTATAACGGTTTGCTTTTTGTAACATTTTAATTTCATTGTTTTTTTCCTTATTCTTTATGCTATTTCCTATTTTTTCTAGTAGCTTTTTTAATAATTCTTTTATTTTTTCCATGTTCTCCCTTTCTTATTGTTTATCTACTATAATATATTCTTTACTTGACTTTGTTAAATTTTCTGATATTTCTTTTCCTACTAATACTGTATCTTCTATTCTTACACCAAATTTGCCTGGCACGTATATTCCTGGTTCATTTGTTATTACCATCTTTTCTTTTAAATTTTTATCATTTCT
Source organism: uncultured Clostridiaceae bacterium (assembly GCA_948444845.1). Taxonomy (GTDB): domain Bacteria; phylum Bacillota; class Clostridia; order TANB77; family CAG-508; genus UMGS1663. The sequence continues at coordinate 40,929 of CAOJVB010000012.1, forward strand.
TGAACTTATCGCTGGTAGTTCATGTATATCTAGTCCTACACCATGTCCTAAGCTATGAACTAATTCATACCCATTTAATTTAAAGTCATTTTCTACCATTTTGGTTATTTGTTTTATATTTGCTCCTTCTTTTAATTCTTTTCCTGTTTTAAGTTGATTTCTTAGTACTAAGTCATATATTTTTTTTACTTCTTCTGGTATGTATCCTACAAATATTGTCCTTGTCATATCTGAACAGTAACCTTCATGTTTACAACCAAAATCTAGTGTTATTACATCTCCTAAGTCTATTTTCTTATCTGTTGGAATTGCATGTGGCTTAGATGAGTTTTTCCCTGATGCTACTATTGGTTCAAATGATACCCCTTCTGCTCCATTTAGTCTAAAATATTTTTCTATTTCTAAGGCTATTTCTTTTTCTGTTTGTCCTATTTTTATATATTTAATTAAATATTCAAAACAGTCATCTGTTAGTTTGCAAGCTTTTCTTAGTTTTTGTATTTCTTCTTCATCTTTTATCATTCTTTGCTTTTCTATCATTTTTTCTGTTTCTTGAAGATTGTTCACCTTATATTTATGCATGTATTCTTTGTATCCTGCATATGTTATATAATCTTCTTCAAATCCTACATTTTCGCAAAATAGAAAAAAGTTTTCATATTCATCTTTTGAATATTCTTTAAATTCATGTACTACTATTTCATCATCTATTGTTAATACATTTTGAACTTCTTCTATATACCTTCCATCTGTTAAAAATATATTTTCTTTTCTTGTTATTAATAATATTCCTTCTGCTACTATATTAGTTAGATATCTAATATTTACTGGGTTTGAAATTATCATTCCTTCTAAGTTTAACATTTTCATTTTTTCTCTTAACCATTTTATTTTACTATTCATAGAAACTCCTACTTTCTAATCTTATTTATGTTTATTTTTACCTTTTTATTATCCTTGATACATTCCTAGTGTAAATATTTTAAATAATACTAATAATAATACTTCTTGTGGTACTATAATTACTACAAAACTTGCCATAACTATAAATGGTCCAAATGGTATGTATTCATCAGTCTTTTTTATTTTTGCAATTACTAATGTTATACTTATAATTGCTGCTAACAAAAACGCTATTACTGAAACTTCTATTATATTTAGCCATCCAAAAAATAGCCCTAAAGCTCCCATAAACTTTACATCGCCGAATCCCATTGCCTCTTTTCCTGCAATAGCTCCTCCTACTAGTGTTAGCACTAAAAATATTCCTGCTCCTACTATGCCACCTAATAAGTTATTTATTGCTAAACCTGGACTATACATTCCTTCTATAAATGTAACTATTAGTCCTATTTCAAATATACTTAAATTAAGTCTATTTGGAATTATTTGAAGTTTATAATCTATAACAAATGCTGAAAGTAACATTGGCGTTAATATTATGTATTTTATTAATTCTATTTTTGATAGTATATTATTTTGCCAGCCTATAAAATATAATAGTAAAATATATATAGCTCCTATAATAAAGCTAATCATAAATTTGGGTTTAGCATTTTTTAAATATATAGTAAAAAATTCTTTTGAAAATACTTTTTTATATTCTGGTAGCCTAATATTACACCAATCTACAAACTGACCTACACATATTCCTATTATTCCTAACAGCACATAATACATTATATTTATATCATTTATATACATTTTTTACCTCTTTTTATTTTGTTTTCTTAAGTATGTTTTTATTATCATATTTTCTAATGGCCTTTTTATTTTTGTTACTAATAAGTCTTTTTTTGCAATTGGTTTTACTAAAATTGAATATAGCTTACATCTATTTGCACCTATAACATCTGTAAAAATTTGATCTCCAACTGCTGCTATATTTTCTTCTTTTTCATTTAATAATTTTATTGCTTTTTTGAAGCCCCTTTTAAATGGCTTTGTAGCTAAATGAAAATATGGTATATTTAGTCTGTTAGCTACCATTTTTACTTTTTCTTCTTTATTGGTATTAGATAAAATACAGAATTTAATTCCTTCTTTTTTTAAATTTTCACACCACTCTTCTACTCCTTGTGGTATTTTCTTATCAAAATCTAGTATAGTATTATCTACATCTAATATTAATGCTTTTATTTTATTTTTATTTAGAAATTCTATTGTTATATTTCTTACGCTTTCATAATATGCTTTTGGATAAAAAAACATTTTTCATTCTCCTTACTTTTATACATATTTATATTACCAATATGTATTATTTTTGTCAAGAACCCAAATACTAAAAAAAATTAGATGTAGTTGTAAAAAAATGTATCAAAAGGGTGTAGGTGAATTAACACCCCCTCCCTTTTGACACACTTTCTTACAGTCCCATTAATTTAATTAATTTTAAATATATTATGTTACAATTATAAATTAATATTATTAATAATTGTTTCTATAATTGTCATTACCTTTGGTTTTGTGTCTATACTAAATTTAAAATATCTTTTTAATTTTTCGATTTCACAATTGCAATACATTGTATTGGTTGCTCTATTTATTCTGCACTTTATGTTGTGCACAGTTTCATCATACATCTCTGCTATTTTAGGATAGATTTCTTTTTGTAAATTTTTAAACTCTTTATTTTGATTTGTTGCAATATATTCAATAGTTTTTATCAAATATTGCGTACCTCTATGGGAAATATCATACCCCAAATATAATAATTCATCTATAATTTTATTTCTTAATATTTTTGATTTCTTTTTAGTTTCTTTGAACAAAAAGAGTTCATTTATTTTTCTTTCTATTTCATCAATTTTCATCGTCTTATATATAATTGCGTGTACCATTTCATTATTTCTTAATTTAATACCTGATTCTATATCACCAGTAATAATTATAAAAGAATCTTGGTATTTACTTTTTGTTTGTATTTTATCTAATATCTGATCAGCATTATAAAATGGCATTTTATAATCTAGTAATATTACATCAATATTATTATTTTTATTTAATATTTCTAATGTTTCTTTTCCATCTTTGGCTATATTATAAACTGGATCTATGTCAAGTTTTTGGACACTTTTTTTGAGAATTTTTTTATATTTTTGT
>CAOJVB010000013.1 GCA_948444845.1 uncultured Clostridiaceae bacterium
ATTCGCTAATAAAATAAAGCTATTTTTTAGTGAAATTTTTAAAAATTATTGACAGGGATTTTGTATTTTTAATTTACAAAATAAAAAGAAAATTAATGTAATACTGGACATTCTAAAGCTAATAAAATTTATTAACAATAATTAAGGAGGAATGTATGAAAATAATAAATATAAAAAAGAGAACTATAGTAAGATTTACTATAATATTGATATTTCTTACTATAATATCAACACTAACAACATCATTTGCAATGCAACACTATTATAATGTTGCATTTTCAACAGGGCTAGTAACAGCTTCAACACTAAATGTAAGGAGTGGACCAGGAACAAAATATCCAGTAATAGCACAAGTAAAGAAAAATGAGTATATACGCATATTTGCAGGAATAGGAAATTGGTATGTGGTACAAGTAGAAGGAGACTATATAGGAGCAGTAAGTCAGCAATATGTAAAACCAATATATCCAACATCAGGCGGAACATCATTAGGAGCAGGAAATAGTGGAAGTTCAAGTAATGTAAGTACAAATAATACAAACTTAACAGCAGATGAACTAGAAGTATTTAACCTAATAAATAAGCAAAGGACAAATAACGGATTAGCAGAATTAAAAATAGATTCAGAAGTACAAAATGTAGCAAGAATAAAAGCACAAGATATGATAGATAACAATTACTTTTCACACAATTCACCAATATATGGCTCACCATTTGATATGCTAAAAAGTTATAAAGTATCATACAAGACAGCAGGAGAAAATATAGCCGGAAATTCAAGCAACACATCAGCAGTAAATGCATGGATGAACTCATCAGGACACAAAGCAAATATACTAAATAGTTCATTTAACTATACAGGCGTAGGAGTAGTAAATGGCTCAAAATATGGAAAAATATATGTACAAATGTTTATAGGAAAATAAAAAAATATATATCATTTATAATAATGAAAAGTTAGCATTAAAAATTTATGTGGCTATATTTTAAATTAACATAAAAGATAAAAAGCTGTACAAATAGAGTATAAAGTGGTATAATAATTAAAGAAATGAAAATTTATAAAATGGAGGTACAACGAACATGATAGGAGCACGGTTATTTTGGGCAATTTTAGCAGTAATGGAATTAGGTATGGCATCAGTAGGAGAAATACCTCAAGAGGAGGCAACAATTGTTGCCGAAGAAGATTATTGTTGTTTTTGTGACGAACACGAATTATCCACAAAAGAGAAGTGCGAAGAGCTTTTGTGGAAATGTCTGACCGATGAAAAAAATTGGTTAGACGAAGGAATTATCTCAGAAGAAGTGTATACACTTCAGGTAGAGCCATTTAACAAGGCATTGGACTACTTGGAAAATGCTTCAGAACAAGAGATAGAAAAAATTTATAACGAACTGTTATTAACTAACTTAGATTGGTTGGAAGAAGACAAGGCAAATGGGGAAGAAATTGATGAGGCATTTTATGATTACATCATAAGTGAGATAAATGTAACTAATGAGCTTAAATAAAAAAGGAGGGCTTTAAGATGACAGTTAATATGAATTCACTTTACCTAAATCAATCACAAGAGGAGTTGCTCGAAAATCGAGAAAGCTGACAGTAATTCTAAGCACAGGAAAGAAAGTGTCGTTTGACAAAAAAATACGTGTACTAAAAAAGAAGATGATATGTCAGAGACTGAAAGAAAAGAATACGAATCTGCAATGATGATGATAAGATTCTAATCAAAAAAGAAAAAGGCTTAACTACAATTGTAGTAAGTCTTTTTTCTTTTTAGCATAATTTACTGGACAACCACATATATTATATAAAGAAAAACAAAGGAGAGTGAAAAAAATGTGGCATACTAAAGCTGTAAATGAAGTAGAGGTAAACTTTAGGACAAACGTCCAAATAGGACTCAATGAAAAAGAAGTAGACGAAAGGCAAAAACATTTTGGAGAAAATAAGCTAGCTGATAAAAAGAAGGAAAGTATACTTCTAAAATTGCTAAAACAATTTAATGACTTTATGATTATAATTCTAATAATAGCTTCAATAATATCAGCAGTGGTTAGTAAACTAGACGGAAGCGGTGATTACATAGACTCGGCAATAATAATTGCTATAGTTATATTAAATGCAATAATGGGAGTTGTACAAGAAGCAAAAGCAGAAAAATCTTTAGAAGCATTAAAAACAATGACAGCACCAACAGCAAAAGTAAAGAGAAATGGTAAAATAGTTAATATAAAATCAGAAGAAGTTGTTCCAGGAGACATTATAATTTTAGAGGCAGGAAATTATGTACCAGCAGATGCAAGGCTAATAAAGAGTTCTAATTTAAAAGTAGAAGAATCAAGCTTAACAGGTGAAACAGTGCCAGTACTTAAAGATGAAAAGGTGATTTTAGCGCAAAATGTACCAATAGGAGATATGGTAAATATGGTATTTTCTTCATGCATAGTAGTAAATGGACATGGAGAAGCAGTAGTAACCGAAACAGGAATGAACACTAAAGTAGGAAAAATAGCAGGTATGATATTAAAAGATGAAGCGCCTGAAACCCCTATTCAAAAGAAACTAGCAGAGGTGGGAAAAACATTAGGAATAGCATGTTTAGCAATTTGTGTAGCCATATTTATAATAGGAATATTTAAAAAGATTCCTCCAATAGAAATGTTTATGACATCAGTAGGTTTAGCAGTAGCAGCAATACCAGAAGGCTTGCCAGCAATAGTTACTATTGTACTTTCAATAGGTGTTACAAAAATGGCAAAGAAAAATAGTATAATAAGAAAATTACCAGCAGTAGAAACATTAGGAGGAGCAAAAGTAATATGTTCAGATAAAACAGGAACTCTAACACAAAATAAAATGCAAGTAGTAGAAATGTATACATTAGGAGGAACAGAAAACCTACTACTAGAATATGGCTCAATGTGTACAGACTCACACATAGAAGAAAGTGGAGGAAAAAAAGAAGCCATTCGGAGAACCAACAGAAGTAGCAATAGTAAATGCAGCAATTGCTAAAAATATAAACAAAGAAGAACTATATAAAATAAAACAAAGGGTAAAAGACATACCTTTTGATTCTACAAGAAAAATGATGACAACAATACATAAAACTAATAATGACTATATAGGAATAACAAAAGGAGCACCAGACATTCTGCTAAAAAAATGTAATAAATATTTTGATGGAAATAAAGAAATACCAATTTCTATGGATATATTGCAGAAAATTGAAAACAGCAATAATAAAATGGCAGATAAAGCATTAAGGGTAATAGCGGTAACATATAAAAGTGTAAATAACATTAAAGAAATAACAGAAGAGGACCTAACATTTGTAGGTTTAATAGGAATGATAGACCCACCAAGAGAGGGCGTAAAAGAAGCAGTAGAAACCTGTAGGAGAGCGGGAATAAAAACAGTAATGATAACAGGGGACCATATATCAACTGCAAAAGCAATAGCAAGCCAGCTAGGAATATTAAGGAAATATGACTTAGCAATAACAGGAGAAGAACTATCAAAAATGCCTCAAAATATATTAGAAAAAGATATAATGAAATACTCAGTATTTGCAAGGGTATCGCCAGAAGATAAAGTAAGAATAGTAAAAGCCTTCCAAAGTACAGGAGCAGTAGTAGCAATGACAGGAGATGGTGTAAATGATAGCCCAGCCTTAAAAATTGCAGATATAGGAGTAGCAATGGGGCAAAATGGTACAGATGTAGCAAAAAACGCAGCAGATATGGTTTTAGCAGATGATAACTTTGTAACAATAGTAGAAGCGGTAAAACAAGGAAGAAACATATATGACAACATACGAAAAGCAATACACTTTCTAATTTCTACAAACATAGGAGAAATAGTAACAATATTTATAGGCTTACTACTAGGCTTAAAATCACCGCTTTTAGCAATACAACTACTATGGATAAACCTAGTAACAGACTCACTTCCAGCAATAGCTTTAGGCTTAGAACCAGAAGATAAAGACATAATGAACAGAAAACCACGAGACAGCAAAAAAGGAATATTTGCAGATGGCTTATGGAGTAAAATATTCTTAGAAGGAACAATGCTAGGAATGCTAACACTATTTGCATTTAGTATAGGAAATAAACTATATGGAATAGAAGTAGGAAGAACAATGGCATTTGTAGCATTAGGAATGTTAGAACTTGTCCACAGCTTCAACATAAAAAGTGAAGAATCAATCTTCAAAGTACGGAATATTTGAAAATAAGTATCTGATAGGAGCATTCATATTAGGAACACTAATGCAAGTAATAGTAGTAGTGTTGCCACAAATAGCCAATGTATTCAAACTAGTACCATTAAATAATATACAGTGGATGTACACAATAGCAATTTCAATAGTACCACTTGTAATAATGGAACTACAAAAGAAATTCGAAGAAGTAAAATTCGGAAAAACGATATACCAAAAAGCACGCTAGGGACGCCCCTTAGCGTTCCGAAATCGGAACGCTGGGGACACTCCTTTTGTTATATACTAGGAAAGTACTCTATTTTAAGTTAAAATTTAAAATTGTAGGGGTGAGCATTGCTCGTTAGCGTGGCGAAGCCACTTTCTTTGAATTAATTTTTATAAATTTTAATTGTAAGGCAATCGCTTAAAAATCTTTTTGCTTAGAAAAATCAATGTTTCAGATTTTTATTCAAAGATAAGAATTGAGTATTATCAATAGGTAGAACTTTTTTAGACAATTGCCTTATTTTAATTGAATATATAACTTTGATATGTTATACTCTTATGAAAAAGGAGTAATCATATGGAAGAATTTAAAGTACTAATAGATGAACAAACATTACAAAACAGAATTTATGAATTAGCAAAACAAATTAAAAAAGACTATGAAGGAAAAGATTTAACATTAGTATGCATTTTAAAAGGTTCAACAATCTTTACAGTAGATTTAGCAAAGAAAATGGACAAAAAATTAAAGTTAGAATTTATGCAAGTTTCAAGTTATGAAGGAGAAAAAATTAGTTCAGGGAAAGTTAACTTAAAACTAGATTTACCAAATGTATTACAAGGGGAAAATTTACTCATAGTAGAAGATATTATAGATACTGGTAGAACATTAAGCTATTTAATCAAGCATCTAAAACAGAAAAATCCAGCAAGTATAAAAATATGTACATTATTAGACAAGCCCGAAAGAAGAGAATATGATGTAAAAGTAGACTATGTAGGATTTCAAATTCCAGACAAATTTGTTATAGGTTATGGACTAGATGATAAAGAATTTTATAGAAACTTACCATATATAGCAGAAATGTAAAAAATTGAGATTAAGTATTGGTAATTTTATGTAAAATTATTATAATATTAATGTAACATAAATATTGTCCTTAAGTCTATCAATGGAGGTAGAGACTATGAGAAAAAATTACACATTATTTGTAGTATTAACAATTGCTGCCATGTTATCATTTGGTGGCTGGGGAGTAACTCGGACGATAAAGGCTATATCCTTTGACAACAATTGTGGGCAGTACTTAAAAAGGGCTGCGGATGCAAATTCTATTGAGATGGCGAAAGAAGAATTAGGAATCGCGATCTCATATGCAGAAAGAAATAACCTAACAGAAGGAACAGTTTCAATTTTTCTTCATCAACCAAAAAACGATATAGGATATTGGTACAGAAATATGAAAGTAGCATATGAAGAGCTAGAAGATGTACCAGAAGACACAAGCCGAATGGAGAAAACTAACATACTGATGAAACTGAGGGAAACGTTAACAGATGAAGGAGAGAATGGCGTAGAAGTTACTATACCCAAAGGTATAAGTATTTACCCTAGTAATGTGGCATACTTCTGGTGGTCAATCATTTCATTAATTGCAATGTGCATTTTTGGTGTACTATGGCAAGCAAATGAATAATGATCTATGGACAAATGCTATTTAAAATAGAATAGCACAGCCACTCTACTAAAAAAGTAGAGTGGCTAAATTTTTACAAACAGAAAAAAATACAAATCATATAAATTATGTAAAATAAATGAGTAAAAAATTTGCAATTACATACAATATATGATATAATAACATTTACATGTAGTAAAATTTTAGAAAAAATACTAAAAAATGTATATATGTAAAAAGGAGAGTGAATATATATTTTAAACAAGAAGGTAAGAAACTGTACGAAAGATATAACTAAACTGTTAGCAATAGCAGTAGTTGGAGCTACCATTGTTCTTGCAATAATGTTAATAAAATATAAAGTATTATATAAAGTAACAATTTCTGGTGAAGAAGTTGGATATGTTACAAACAAGAATGAATTTGAAAAAATATTAAACGAACAAATAATAAACCCAAAAGATGAAAATATTGCGTATGTAGATATAGAAGAACTTCCACAATATAAATTAGTTTTAGCAAATAATTCTGAAACATCAAATGAAGAAGAAATATATAACAAAATAAGTGATATGGCAGTTACTACATACAAAATGTATGCAGTAGCAATAAATAACAAAAATTCTGTATATGTAGATACATTACAAGAAGCAGAAGAAACAGTTAGCAAAATAAAAGAAGAATATGCAAATGAATTAGATGAAATACAAATTAGTGTAGATGAAATATATACAAAAAATGTTGAACAAGTAGAACAAACAGTAGAAGTTGCATCAGCAATAGAAACTACGGGGGTAGAAGTACAAGAGGCAGTAGAAGAAATGCAAAAGATAAAATCTGCAACACTAGATGGAGTATATTTTGCTGTAAGGCCAGTAAGTGGAACAATTACCTCAAGGTTTGGTGCAAATGAAAGTATACGTAGCCATACACATAAAGGAATGGATATAGCAGCGCCATATGGAACAAAAATAGTAGCAGCAGCAAAGGGAAAAGTAACTCATTCAGGGTGGATGGGTGGATATGGAAACTTAATAATAATAACACATGAAAATGGAATACAAACTTACTATGGACATTGTAGTAAACTATATGCAAAAGTAGGAGATGAAGTAGAAGCAGGAGATACAATAGCAGCTGTTGGTTCAACAGGATTTTCAACAGGAAACCATTTGCATTTTGAGATACGAAAAAATGGAAGCCAAATAAATCCACAAAAATATTTATATAAATAAATTTACTAAAAGGACACTTTTTTAAAAGGTGTTCTTCAGTATTTTATATAAAAATAGGTATTTTCCATGAGGAGTACCGTGAGTTGCACCCTTACAGATTTTATTATAAAATAAAAACAAGCGAAGCCTAGGTTAAAACGTGAGCTTCGCTTTTAGAAAATAAAAGGGGATGTTTTCTTTATTCTAGCAAATTACACATGTAATTTGTGTAGAAATAAATTATGCAGATTTTAAGTTTTCTTACAATTTATTGTTTAGAAAATATTAATTCTGCTTTTTATTTAGCTAAGAATTAAAAGGGTAATATTAGTTTTCTTAGCTTATGCATATAATATACCAATAATATTTGTCCTTTTTGTGAACAGATGGCAAACTTCTTGAAAAGAAAAAATTAAGTTATTCTTAAGCGCTAGCTTGTAACAGTTATGAACCTTAGCAAATAAAATATAATAGGCAAAAATTATATTTTTAAGGAGGTACCTAAGAACAATGGAAAATACATTAGATAATGTAGAATTGGAAAAAGAAGCCCAAGTAACTAATATAGAATGTTCTCGGTAATATAAAAAGAAGAATTTTAGATTTAGGCATAATAGAAGGAACAAAAATAAAGCCAGTACTTAGAAGTCCACTAGGCGACCCTACTGCTTATGAAGTAAGGGGGACTGTTATTTCATTAAGAAAAGAAGAAGCAGAGAAAATATATATAAAATAGATTACTATTAAAGAGCCATAAATACTAAAAAAAGTTGTCATAACATTGACTTGGAAATTAATATATATTATAATATTATTATAAATAATATTGATTTTAAGGAGGATTTATCATGTTTAATACTAAAGAAGTTCGGATTAAAAAAGAAGACTGCAAATGGACTATTTGGGATACGATTAATGAAATAAGTGTTAATCGTGATATCAAATCTGCTAAAAAAAATAAGGAAAAGTATGCAAGTGTATACAATGTTAGAGAGAATGTAAAGAAAAAACTTATGAATGATGGATATACAGTTGGAAAATGTGCATGCTTGGGAATGAGTTGGGATGTAATTATGTGGTAAATCAAAAATAGGGTACAGTAAAATTATTATTTACTGTACTCTATTTTAGTACTTTTTTTATATTTTAATGAATACAAATAAAATATAAATAAAAGGGGAGGTTTACTATGGGACTAACAGCAAATTCAACAGGAAGTAATATTCTAAATAAAGATGTAGAAGAACAAAAATGTGATTACACTATTGCAATAGCAGGAAATCCAAATGTAGGAAAATCGACAATATTCAATAGCTTAACACGGAATGCACCAACACACAGGAAACTGGCCAGGCAAAACAGTTAGTAATGCAAGAGGAATATGTAAGTTTAACAATAAATCCTTTTTGTTAGTAGATATACCTGGAACATATTCAATAATGTCAAATTCAGAAGAAGAAGAAATTGCAAGAGATTATATATGTTTTGGCTCGCCAGATACCACAGTAGTAATTGTAGATAGTACTTGCTTAGAAAGAAACTTAAATCTGGTATATCAAATAATGGAAATTACACCAAAAATAGTAGTATGTGTGAATTTACTAGATGAAGCAAAAAAGAAAAAAATTAATATAGACTTAGAAAAGTTAGAAAAAAAGTTAGGAGTACCAGTAGTTGGAACTATTGCAAGAAAGAAAAAAACATTAGAAAAATTAATGAAGAAAATAGAGGAAGTATCGTCTGGAAAAATAGAGCCTTCACCAAATAAAATAATATATGAAGAAAAAATAGAAGAACAAATAACCAAACTTGGAAAGGTGATAACATGCAAAAATAACTATTTAAAAAGATGGATAGCTTTAAAATTATTAGATAGAGAAGAGAAAATTATTAATTCTATACAAAAAAACCTAAAAATAAACTTAAAATCAAAGAAAATAAAAACTAAAATATCAGAAGCAGAAGAAAAATTAAGAGAAACTAAAATTACAAAAGAAAATATAAGAGATAAAATAGTAGCAAATATTGTACAAAAGGCAGAAGAAGTGACAAAAGAAATAGTAACATATGAAACTGAGAAGTACAATAATAGAGATAGAAAAATAGATAAAATATTAACCTCTAAAACTTTTGGAATACCAATAATGATTATATTTTTAGGGATAATATTATGGCTAACAATAGTAGGAGCAAATTACCCATCAAGTTGGCTTTCAAGCTTTTTTGAATGGCTACAAGTAAAAATAGTATATGCATTAGAATATATACATACACCACTATGGATAAAAGGAATATTGGTAGATGGAGTATACACAACAGTAACATGGATAATAGCAGTAATGCTTCCACCAATGGCAATATTTTTCCCAATGTTTACATTATTAGAAGACTTAGGGTACTTACCACGTATAGCATTTAACTTAGACAAATACTTTAAAAGAGCATGCAGTTCACGGAAAACAAGCACTAACTATGTGCATGGGACTTGGTTGCAATGCCGCAGGAGTAGTAGGATGTAGAATAATAGACTCGCCAAGAGAAAAGCTAATATCAATATTAACAAATGCATTTATGCCATGTAATGGAAGGTTTCCGTTTTTAATAACAGTATCAATGGTCTTTATAGGAAGTTACTTCGCAGGTGCATTTTCATCAATAATATCAGCACTTTGTGTATTATTAATAATTATATTAGGAGTAATAATGACACTCTTAATATCAAAAATACTATCAAAAACAATATTAAAAGGAGTACCATCATCATTTATACTAGAACTGCCGCCATATAGAAAACCACAAATAGGAAAAGTACTAGTAAGGTCAATATTTGATAGAACACTATTTGTACTTCGGAAGAGCAATAGCAGTAGCAGCACCTGCTGGAATTATAATATGGTTATTTGCAAATATAAATATAGGCGGAACAAGTATACTTAATTTTGTAGCAAATTTTCTAAATCCATTTGCAAAACTAATGGGGTTAGATGGCTACATACTAACAGCATTTTTATTAGGACTTCCAGCAAATGAAATAGTACTACCAATAATACTAATGAGCTACATGCAAAAAGGAATATTAGTAAACTTAGAAGACACCTTCCAAATAGGCGAAATACTAAAACAAAATGGTTGGACATTACTTACAGGAATAAATGTAATGATATTCACACTATTGCACTTCCCATGTAGTACAACACTACTATCAATAAAAAAAGAAACAGGAAAATGGAAATGGGCAATACTAGGCTTTCTGCTTCCAACTGTTTGTGGAATCGTATTATGTATGTTAACGACATTAATTTGGAATGTGCTTGCAATATAGAATTATTTATGATGCAATAACAAAAATTTAATAAGGAACTATAAAAAATAATTATTTTTATGGAGGGCATAGTATGGAATATAAAGAATTTAGACTAATTGAGAATGATGTTATTGATGGATATGATATTGAAGGAGCTAACAGCAGTACCTCTAAATATGATAGAGTTGCATATATATCCAGTAATTCTATGTTGATATTTGAAGGTGATTTACCATTAGATTTATGCAAAAGAATAGAACAATTTTTAAATCTACAGGGCATATATATTGATAATAATGGGTATGCTTATGTATTAACTAGTTAATATAAAATTTAAGAGTGATAAGTACAAATTGAAAACTTATCACTCTTAAGTTTTATAATTATAATAATTTATAAAAATACAAACTTAAATGCTTAAATAATTGCTATAATATAATATTCGTGATATTATATAAAAAATAAAAATAGAGAGGAACAAAAAAATGAACAATTATATAACAGTAATAGGTGGAGGTTTAGCAGGTTCAGAGGCAGTGTACCAAATAGCAAAAGCAGGAATAAAAGTAAAACTATATGAAATGAAACCAGTAAAATTTTCACCAGCACATTCTAATAAAAATTTAGCAGAAATAGTATGTAGCAACTCATTTAAATCAAATTTGCACACAAATGCATGTGGTTTATTAAAAGAAGAACTACGTTTATTAGATAGTTTACTTATAAAAGTAGCAGATGAAACAAGTGTGCCAGCAGGACAAGCACTAGCAGTAGATAGAGAAGAATTTTCAGAAAGAGTAACAAAAATACTAAAAGATAACAAAAATATAGAAATAATAAATGAAGAAGTATGTGACATAGAAGAAATAGCAAAAAATGGAATTGTAATAATAGCAACCGGTCCACTTACATCAGATAGTCTTTCAGAAAGTATAAAAAGAATAACAGGGGAAGATAAACTAGCATTCTACGATGCAGCAGCTCCAATAGTAGAAAAAGACAGTATAAATATGAACATAGCTTTTTATGGAGATAGATATGAACAAGAAAAAAGAAAAGATGAAGAACTAGAAGATTGGAAACAGCGAATAAGTAATGTTCAAGCAAGTTATATAAATTTGCCAATGAACAAAGAAGAATATGAAAACTTTGTATACGAGTTAGTAAATGCAGAAGTTGTAGAATTACATGAATTTGAAAAAAGAGAAATATTTGAAGGATGCATGCCAGTAGAAGTAATGGCAAAAAGAGGAATAGATACATTAAGGTTTGGCCCACTAAAACCAGTTGGATTTGATGACCCAAGAACAGGGAAAAGGCCATATGCAGTAGTACAACTAAGGCAAGATAACAGTGAAGGAACAATATACAATATTGTAGGATTCCAAACAAACCTAAAATTTGGAGAGCAAAAGAGAGTGTTTAGTTTAATACCTGGGCTAGAAAATGCCGAATTTGTAAAATATGGAGTAATGCACAGAAATACATTTATAAATTCACCAGAACTTTTAGATGAAACATACAATTTTAAGGAAAATGAAAACATATATTTTGCAGGTCAAATAACAGGAGTAGAAGGATATGTAGAGTCAATATCTTCTGGAATGGTTGCTGCCCTAAATGCAATAGAGAAATTTAAGAAAACAAAAAATAGAAAAATCTTCTCAAACCAAACAATGATAGGAGCTTTAGCCAATTACATATCAAGTACTAACGAAAAATTTCAACCAATGAATGCAAACTTTCGGAATATTACCTGAGCTACCAGAAAAAATAAAAGACAAAAAACTAAAATATGCAAAGCTTGCGGACAGAGCAATAGAAGAAATAAAGAACAGATAAAGGTACATATTATGTATCTTTTATTTGCATAAAAAATAGGTGACAAATATTAAATTTTTATTACAGAACAACAAATATACATAATATACTTGCAAATTATGTCAGTTTATGGTAAAATAAAAAAGTAGCTAAAGAAAAAATATATAAAATGGAGGGTAATATTATGGAAGGTAATAATAAAAAAGAAAAGAAAGCTTTAAAATTAAAGATAAAAACATTTGCAGATTTAAAAAGGTTTACTAGTAAGCAACTACATAAAATAGTAGAAAAATGGAGAGAGAAAAACAAAGACTTAAAAGATTTATCACTAGAGGAAATTTTAAGAAATGAAAAATGGACAAAGGCAATGAAGGTAGTTATAAGACAAAGCTTAATTAATAGGTCAGATAGAAAATGGCTTCAAAGGGCTAAAGCTATAAATGATAAGAAAGAAGACTTACAAGAAGATATTGAACAATATAACGAAGATGTAAGAGAAGGGAAAATTACAGGAAAAGAACAACAAAAAGCCTATAATAAACTAAACGATAGAGTATATAAAATAAACAAAGAGATGTATACAAGAGATTTAGGCCCTGCCGATCAAGCAAAACCTAAAAATCCAATGATACAAAGAGCTATTAAAAATGTAGGAAAAGTGGTAAAAACAGTAGGTAAAGGTTTAGAAGTTGCAGTAGCAGCACCATTTGTAATAGGTTATAAAATAGCAACAGGAATAGGAAGAGGAGTAAAGGCAATAGGAAGAGGAGGAAAAGTAGCTGCTCTAACAGCAGGAAAAGTAACATATAAAGGAGCAAAAGCAGTAGGACAAACAATAAAAGAAACTTCAAAAGAAGTAAAAGAAACTGACCAAGCAAGAAGAAAAATTAAGAATATTGAAAATAGAAAAGATTTAGGTGACAATGTAAAATTTGCAAAAAAAGAATGGATATATGATACTAGTAGTAAAGCTACACAAGAAGCAATATATGAAGATGACTATAAAGCAGCATTAAAAGAAAATGCAAAAAGAGAAAGAGAAGCAACAAGAAGAGCAAAATTACATATGAGTGAAGAGCAACAACCAATAAACCATGAAGAAGCAATGAAGAAAACCGAAGAAAATTCAAATGAACAAGAAAAAGAAGAAGAAAAATAAAAGTATTAAAATTATATTAGTTTAAGATATTATAAATTCAAAATTTATAAAAAATAATAATTAGAAAAAGCTTTTAGTAGAATATTATACTGAAAGCTTTTTTTGTATATAGTAAAGTACTCTATTTTAAGTTGAAACTGTAGGTGGGCGACAGTAGTTTGACAGCTTGGAAAAGCCACATTTATTCCTAAGAGATAAAGGAGGAATACAAAAAAAACACTAAGATTACATAAAACTATTGAAAAATTAGAAGAAAAATTAAAAATAGCAATGGAAGAAATTGAAATAGCAAAGGGTGCCAAAATAATAGCGCAAAGAAAAAATGATAAAGACAACATTCAAAAAGCAGATGAACAAATTGCACAATATAAGAAGGAAATTGAAGAAATAAAAGAAAAAGCACAAGAAGAAAAAGAAGAAATGCAAGAATTTCAAGAAAAGGTTGACCAAATAATAGAAGAAATAAAGGAAAATCCTGAATTAAAAAAGCATTTAGAGCAAGTGTTAGCTAAGAGATATGAAAGAGAAAATAAAAAAATAAATAAAGAGCTAGAAGTATTTGAAAAAAAGAAAGAAGAGAATACAAAGAAAATAGAAGAAGAAGACAAAAAAATGCAGGGAATAGAAGCAGTACAAAAAATGATTAAAAATCATCCAACTATGAAAAATCATTTACAAGGAATATTAAATGCAAATAATTCAATAAAAAAATTGAGATATGAAATATCAAAATTAGATAAAGTAAAAGACAAAGTAGAAATAGATAAAAAGAATCAAACAATAAAAACATTAAATGAAAAGTTAGAAAAAAATAAAGATGCGATAATAAAATATTCTGGTAAAAATAAATTAGGAGTAACAAAAGAAGCTCTAGAAAGTATTATGAATAATGCAGTATTTGATAAAAATAAAAAAGAAGTAGATATAAATGCTAGTATTAGAAAAACAAAGAATGAAATTGAAGAAAATAAGAAGAGACTAGAGAAAGAAATTAAAAGTTATGAGAAAAAAATAAAAGGATGTAATAAACAAATTACAAATAATGAAAAAGCTATTAAAAGTTTAGGATATAAAACAACACAAAAAGAACAAGAAGTAGAAGAGCAGGAAGAGTCTAAAGAAAATGAAGAAGATGTAGTAGAAGACTTATTTGATAGAGAATCAGAAAAAACAGATGAAAAAGTAAAAGAAGAAAAACCAATAAAAGTAGAGAAAAAGCCAAAATGGTTTCAATTTATAAAAAAATTTAAACTATGGAGACAAAATAGGAAGGCGAAGTCATTACAAGAAGCACAAGCAGAAAGAAAGGCTCCAGAAGAAACAAAAGAGCCAATAGAAGAACAGATAGATGAAGAAACAGAAGAAAAAAATGAATTTATGCAAAGTTTAAAATATCAAGTAGTAAGAGACATTGCAGAACAAATGCAAAAAGAAAAAATAAAAGAAGTAAAAAACAAGGATAAAGAAGAAAAAGAAGAAGAAAGATAAAATAAAAAATAAGCAAAAAATATTGACATAGATACATAAAAATGATAAAATAGAACCGTTATAGTAAAATGCCAACAAATGGTATTTCCGTAACGGTTTTCTATATTGTAACAATATAATTAATACAAAGAAATGAAAGAACAAAATAGTGTTACAATAAATTATGAAATCAACTATTTATTGTAAGAAACATTACAATAAACAAAAATCAAGGAGGTGAAATTTAAGTGCCAACAATTAACCAATTAGTAAGAAAAGGAAGACATACACAAAAAACTAAATCAACATCACCAGCTCTACAACATGGTTACAATACAATGAAAAAAAGAGTAACAAATAAAAGAGCACCACAAAAAAGAGGTGTATGTACAGTAGTTAAAACAGTAACTCCAAAGAAACCAAACTCAGCTTTAAGAAAAGTAGCCAGAGTTAGACTTTCAAACGGTTATGAAGTAACTTCTTATATTCCAGGAATCGGTCACAACCTACAAGAGCACAGTGTTGTTCTAATAAGAGGTGGAAGGGTAAAAGACCTACCAGGTGTTCGTTACCACATAATAAGAGGAACATTAGATACAGCAGGTGTTAAAGACAGAATGCAAGCTAGATCTAAATATGGAGCTAAAAGACCTAAAAAATAGAATTTAGGTAAATATTTTAAATTATATTAATCGATAAGATTAATTTAGTGCATATAAGAAGATACTAATTGGAAGTTGGAGGTTGGAAGTTAGAAGCAAAAAAATAGATTTTAACTTTTAACTAAAATCTCGAGGACTTAAATTTAGAATATATATTATACGCACTGTACGGAAAATAAATTTTCCGAGTAACTTAGATGTTTTTATAAATATCAACAAATCTAGGATGAAATGGAAACTAGTAAGAAGTAGAAGAGTGATTTTAAAACAAATATAAGCTTCCAACTGGTAACTTCCAACATCCAAAAGAAAAGGAGTGAAGAATAGTGCCAAGAAGAGGATATGTAGCAAAAAGAGAAGTAATAGCAGATCCAATGTACAATAGCAAACTTGTTACAAAATTAATAAACAATGTAATGCTAGACGGTAAAAAAACAGTTGCTCAAAAAATAGTATATGATGCATTTGATATCATAAAAGAAAAAGAGCAAAAAGACGCTTTAGAAGTATTCGAAGCAGCTCTTAACAATGTAATGCCAGTTCTTGAAGTAAAAGCAAGAAGAGTTGGTGGAGCGACATACCAAGTACCATTAGAAATAAGACCAGAAAGAAGACAAACTTTAGGTTTAAGATGGCTAGTTACTTATGCTAGAAACAGACATGAAAAAACAATGGCTGAAAAATTAGCTGGAGAAATAATGGACGCTTTAGCTGGAAACGGTGGAGCATTCAAGAAAAAAGAAGACATGCACAGAATGGCAGAAGCAAACAAAGCTTTCGCACATTACAAATGGTAAAATAGCATAGGCAGTAGCATTAGGGACGTTTCCTAATCGGAAACAAGATAGAATACAAAAAATTATAATAAACTAAAATAATCTGGATAGATTAGGAAATGTCCCTAACGCAGAAACAATGCCGAAATTTAAAATCCCAATGTAAAACATAGGGAAAAGCAATAAAAAGGAGGAAAAAGCAAAAATGGCTGGAAGAGAGTTTCCTTTAGAGAGAACAAGAAACATAGGAATCATGGCCCATATAGATGCTGGAAAAACTACTACTACAGAAAGAATTCTATTCTACACAGGTAGAACTCATAAAATAGGAGAAGTTCACGAAGGTGCAGCAACAATGGACTGGATGGTTCAAGAACAAGAAAGAGGTATTACAATTACTTCAGCTGCAACAACATGTAAATGGATGGACAACAGAATAAACATCATAGATACTCCAGGACACGTTGACTTCACAGTAGAAGTTGAAAGATCTTTAAGAGTATTAGATGGTTCTGTACTAGTTCTAGCAGCAAGAAGTGGTGTACAACCACAATCAGAAACAGTTTGGAGACAAGCTGATAAATACAGAGTACCAAGAATGGCATATGTAAATAAAATGGATATGACAGGTGCAGATTTCTACGGATGCGTTGAGCAAATGAAAGAAAGATTAAATGCAAATGCAGTTCCAATCGAATTGCCAATTGGTAGCGAAGACAATTTCCAAGGAATTGTTGACTTAGTAAAAATGAGAGCTTTTATTCATAAAGATGATTTAGGAAAAGAAATTGAAGAAACTGACATTCCTGAAGATTTAAAAGAAAAAGCAGAAACATACAGAGCTACAATGGTAGAAGCAGCAGCAGAACAAGATGATGAATTAATGATGAAATACTTAGACGAAGGAGAACTAACAGAAGACGAAATAAGAGCAGGTCTAAGAAAAGGAACAATAGATAACACAATAGTTCCAGTAACATGTGGTTCATCATATAAAAACAAAGGTGTACAAGAATTATTAAATTCAATAGTATACTATATGCCATCACCACTAGATATACCAAATATTAAAGGTGTAGACGATAGCGGAAATGAAGTAGAAAGAGTAACATCTGATACAGAACCATTCTCAGCATTAGCATTCAAAATAGCAACAGACCCATTTGTTGGAAAACTTTGTTTCTTCAGAGTATATTCAGGAACATTAGAATCTGGATCTACAATATTGAATGCAAACAAAGACAAAAAAGACAGAATGGGAAGAATTCTATTAATGCATGCTAACCACAGAGAAGATATAGATAAAGTATATGCAGGAGATATAGCTGCAGCAGTTGGATTAAAAGAAGTATCTACAGGAGATACACTTTGTGACCCAGCACACCCAGTTATATTAGAATCAATGGAATTCCCAGAGCCAGTTATTGATATAGCTATAGAACCAAAAGATAAAGCAAACAGCGAAAAAATGGGTGTAGCTTTAGCAAAACTAGCAGAAGAAGATCCAACATTCAAAACACATACAGATCATGAAACAGGTCAAACAATAATCGCTGGTATGGGTGAACTTCACCTAGATATCATCGTAGACAGATTAAAGAGAGAATTTAAAGTTGAATGTACAGTAGGTAAACCACAAGTTTCTTACAAAGAAACAATAAGAAACAAAGTAAAAGTTCAAGGTAAATTTGCTCGTCAATCTGGTGGACGTGGACAATACGGAGATGTATGGATTGAATTAGAACCATTAGAGCCAGGAACAGGAGTTCAATTCGAAAGCCAAATCGTTGGTGGATCTGTACCAAAAGAATACATCAAACCAACAGAAGAAGGTATTAGAGAAGCTGCTGAAAGCGGAATACTTGCTGGATACCCAGTTATAGACTTTAAAGCAACTTTAGTAGATGGTTCATACCACGAAGTTGACTCATCAGAAATGGCATTCAAAATAGCAGGTTCTATGGCATTCAAAGAAGGATGTCGTCAAGCAAAATCAGTACTATTAGAGCCAATAATGAGAGTAGAAGTAACAGTTCCAGAAGAATACATGGGAGATGTTATAGGAGATATAAACTCAAGACGTGGAAGAATGGAAGGAATGGAAGCAAGAAATGGTAGCCAAATAATCCGTGGATTTATTCCATTATCAGAAATGTTTGGATATGCAACAGACCTACGTTCAAGAACACAAGGTAGAGGAACATACGCAATGGAACCAAGCCATTACGAAGAAGTTCCAAAATCAGTATTAGATGCAATAGTAGCATCAAGAGCTAAAAAGGATTAATTAAAATTAAGTAATAATATGTTAAAATTTATGGCAAAAATAATATATAGATATTGTAGGGGTCGGCCCCACGGGCGACCCAGTGGCGTCAAGCCACCTATATTCTCAATAATATTGAATATATAAATTTAAGGGTAATTCCTTCGAAGAGCGGGTCGCCGAAGGCTGCGACCCCTACAATGCATATTTTAATGGTAGTTATAAATAGTAACAGTAATTTATTTAATATTTACAAAATAATTTAAAACACTTGCATTTTTTATAAATCTGTTATAAAATGCAGACGTATAAAATTAGTTATTAATTTTAAAAAAATAAAAAATAAATGAAAAGAAAAAAGGAGGAAAATTTCAAATGGCAAAGGAAAAATTTGAAAGAACAAAACCACACGTTAACATTGGTACAATCGGACACGTTGACCATGGTAAAACAACAACAACAGCAGCTATTACAAAATATTTAGGATTATTAAACATGGCTCAATTTACAGCTTATGATCAAATCGATGGAGCACCAGAAGAAAAAGCAAGAGGAATCACAATCAACACAGCTCACGTAGAATATGAAACAGATAACAGACACTATGCACACGTTGACTGCCCAGGACACGCTGACTACGTTAAAAACATGATTACAGGTGCAGCACAAATGGATGGTGCTATATTAGTTGTTTCAGCAGCTGATGGTCCAATGCCTCAAACAAGAGAGCACATCTTACTTGCAAGACAAGTTGGTGTTAAATTTATCGTAGTTTACCTAAACAAATGCGATATGGTTGACGACCCAGAATTATTAGAATTAGTAGAAATGGAAGTTAGAGATCTATTAAGCGAATATGGTTTCCCAGGAGACGAAATTCCAATTATAAAAGGATCTTCACTAAACGTTCTAGAATCAACAGCAACAGATCCAAATGCACCAGAATATGCATGCATGAAAGAATTAATGGAAGCAGTTGATAGCTACATCCCAACACCAGAAAGACCAATAGACCAACCATTCTTAATGCCAGTAGAAGACGTATTCACAATTACAGGACGTGGAACAGTTGCTACAGGTAGAGTAGAAAGAGGAATTGTTAAAGTTCAAGACGAAGTTGAAATAGTTGGTATCAGACCAGTTAACAAGAGCGTTGTTACAGGTGTTGAAATGTTCAGAAAACTATTAGACCAAGCAGAAGCTGGAGACAACATAGGTGTATTATTAAGAGGTATTGATAGAAAAGACATCGAAAGAGGTCAAGTTTTAGCAAAACCAGGAACAATACATCCACACACAAAATTCACATCACAAGTATACGTTCTAACAAAAGAAGAAGGTGGACGTCATACACCATTCTTCGATGGATATAGACCACAATTCTATTTCAGAACAACAGACGTTACAGGTGTTATCAAATTACCTGCTGGAACAGAAATGGTTATGCCAGGAGATAACGTAGATATGGAAATCGAATTAATCACTCCAATCGCTATCGAAAAAGGACTAAGATTCGCTATCCGTGAAGGTGGTAGAACAGTAGGTTCAGGTGTCGTAGCTGATATCAAAGAGTAATTATATAAAATAAAACCAAAAAAGAAAGAATTGGGACGTGTCCCAATTCTTTCCTGTTTTTAATTAAAATTTGAAAAAATAAGTTAAAAACAAAAGGAAAGTTTTGGACGCGTCCCAATTCTTTCCAATTATAGATAAAACCGAGAGCAATGCTCTCGGTTAGGAATTTTAAGACATTTTGCTTAGGTACGTTTCAATACTGTTAGCTTTATGTCCATATTCGGCACGTGCCTCATAAGCCTCCAACATTGCATCCATATCAGGTGACTGAGGAATGCGAGGTGGGTTTCCTAAAATAGGAACTAAAAGCTCGATACTTAACTTAGAAGCTTTCTTGTACCCCTCAAGAAGAGTATCTAAAGAAGTATTAAATGCTTCAAATTCTGTAGAAGTTAAAATGTTACGTAAGTCACAAATAGTCATAATGAATCTCCTTCTTGAAAAATTTATAGTATACTAAAATTATAACATAAATTGACATAAAAATCAAATTTTACCCTTTAAAAATTTACAAAACTGTGATAAAATAGAAAAAGTATATAAAAGGAGAGGAATAAAAAAATGAAAAAAGTAGCATTTTGCACATTAGGTTGCAAAGTAAATCAATATGAAACAAACGCAATGATAGAGCAATTTATGAAAAAAGGATATGAAATAGTAAATTTTGAAGAAAAAGCAGATATATATATAATAAATACCTGTACAGTAACAAATATGGCAGATAGGAAATCAAGGCAAATGTTAAGGCGAGTAAAAGAAATAAATAGTGAGTCCATAGTAGTAGCCTGTGGTTGTTATGCACAAGTAGCAAAAGAAGAACTAGAGAAAATACCAGAAATAGACCTAATATACGGCACAAATGAAAAAAACAAAATAGCCGACTACATCGAAAATGTCCCATTGGGGACGTTGTCTCTGCCTAAGTTATCTGTATCTCACTCCGTTCGGACAGCTAACTGATCCTTATGGTGTATCTGGCACTTCTGGGGTATCTGACACTTTTGGGTCATTACCTAATGGAAAAGTAACAGATGTAATGTACCAAAAGGAATTCCTAGACTTTGGAACAACTTCATATACAGAGAAAACAAGAGCGGTAGTAAAAGTTCAAGATGGCTGTGATAGATTTTGTAGCTATTGCATAATTCCATATGCTAGAGGTCATGTAAGAAGTAGAAAAATAGAAAGTATAGTAGAAGAAGTAAAAGCAATTGCAGAAGAAGGAATAAAAGAGGTAGTTATAACAGGTATTCACGTAGCATCTTATGGAAAAGATTTTAAAGAGGATATAGGCTTAATAGATTTATTAGAAGAAATAAATAAAATAGAAGGAATTAAAAGAATAAGACTTAGTTCAATAGAACCAACAATTATAACAGAAGAATTTTTAGCAAGGCTAACGAAACTAGAAAAAATATGTGACCATTTCCACCTATCACTTCAAAGTGGATGTGATGAAACTTTAAAAAGAATGAATAGAAGATATACAGCAGAAGAATTCAAAGAATGCACAGAACTTCTAAAAAAGGCATATCCAAATGTAGCACTAACAACTGATATAATAGTAGGCTTCCCAGGAGAAACAGATGAAGAATTTGAAAAAACATATCAATTTTTAAAAGATATAAACTTTTATATGATGCACATATTTAAATACTCACCAAGAAAAGGCACAAAAGCAGCAGTAATGGCAAATCAAATAGATGGAAAATTAAAAGAAGAAAGAAGTAGAAGGCTAATAGAATTATCTAGAAAAAATGAAATAGAACATAATGAAAGATATATTGGAAAAGAAGTAGAAGTGCTATTTGAAGAAAGAGAAGGAGATTATATAAAAGGGCATACAACTAATTATATGGTAGTAAAAGTGCCATACAAGGAAATAGAAAATACCATTGAAAAAGTTAAAGTTGAGAAAGAAGAAAATTTAGAATTAGTAGGAAATGTTTAAATCAGACATAAATTGTACAATAAAAAAATAGTTGACATATTATATTATTTTATGTATAATATAAATAGTTTAAAAGTAAAAAAATAATAAACCAATTCTTAATTAAGGAGGTAAAAGTATGAAGCAATACAAATTATCTAATATTTTACGGAAGGTTCTTGAAAATATAGGTATTCCAGAAAGCTATTATAGTATAGGAAAATATAAAGAAGGCGCTACATGTATAGAAAAAGTAGGTAAAATATATGTAGTATATGATGCCGAAAGAGCGGGGAAATATGAGTACAGAAAATACGAAAGTGAACTCGATGCATGTAGAGAGATAATTCATAGAATAGCTAAAAATAATGAAGATTTTAAAATACTCGTGCAGGAATTTTATGATACCAGAGCTAAAGAAGTATTAAAAGAAGTACTTGATAATGAAGGTATACCACTGCAGTATTATTCCTTAGAAGGATATGCTGAAGAAGCAGTATGTATGGAAAAAAGTGATGATAGCTATATTGTGTATATTGGTGAAAAAGGTAATAAAGACGATGTAAGTAACCACTCAAATATATCCAAAGCACTATTAAAGCTTATTTCAGAGGTAACAGAAAGCTATGCACAAGAAGAAAAAGTAATAGAAACCTTCATAGACAAATTATACAAAACAGTATAGAGTTAAAATAATTACCAAGAAATCTTGATTTTTGAGCCTATATGTAATATAATTTCAAATAGTGTTATAGGAAATAATAGGAGGAAACAAAATGCAAAAAGCAAATTTAAAAGATTTATATATAAATTTCTTTGTAGAAAATGGACATGTTCAAATACCATCAGCACCAGTAGTGCCAGAAAATGACCCAAGTGTACTATTTAACACAGCGGGTATGCAACCACTAGTGCCATATTTAATGGGGCAAAAACATCCACTAGGTACACGTCTTTGCGACTACCAAAAATGTATAAGGACAAATGACCTAGATGAAATAGGAGATAAAACACACCACACATTCTTCGAAATGCTAGGAAACTGGAGTTTAGGAGACTACTTCAAAAAAGAATCTATTACATGGAGTTTTGAATTTTTAACAAAAGTATTAAACATACCAATAGAAAAACTAGCGGTAACAGTATTTGAAGGAAATGATGAAGTTCCAAGAGATGAAGAATCAGCAAATGTATGGAAAAGTTTAGGTATTCCTCTAGAGCGAATAAGCTACCTAGATAAAGATAATAACTTTTGGATAGCAGGAGAAGTAGGACCTTGTGGACCAGATACAGAAATATTCTATTGGAGAAGCGAAGACGAAGTTCCACAAAAACATGACCCAGAAGATGAAAGATGGGTAGAAATATGGAATAACGTATTTATGCAGTATGAAAGACACCAAGATGGAACAGTAACAGAACTTCCACATAAAAATGTAGATACAGGAATGGGAGTAGAAAGAACAGTAGCAATACTAGAAGGAGTAGATGATAACTACCTAACTTCAATATGGAAAGATGTAGTAGACAAAATAGAAGAAATGTCAAAGACGGGCTATGAAGAAAACGCAAAAAGCATAAGAATAATAGCAGACCATATACGTACAGCAGTGTTTATTTCAGGAGATAACTCAGGAATAAAACCATCAAACACAGACCAAGGCTATATATTAAGAAGACTAATAAGAAGAATGATACGTCACGCTAAAAAAATAGGAATAGACTTAGAAAGTGGTTTTGAAAGAACACTTGGCGAGATGATAATTAATAAATATGCAAAATATTATGATGAACTAGAAAAAAACAAAGAAGTAATACTAGACGTATTAACAAACGAATTAAAAAAATTCAATAGAACTTTAGAAAAAGGTTTAAGAGAATTTGAAAAAATAGTATCAAACTTAGAAGGAACAACATTGAACAAAGATTTAGCCTTTAAACTATACGATACATACGGTTTCCCACTAGAACTAACAGTAGAATTAGCAGAAGAAAAAGGAATAAGTGTAGATAAAGAAGGTTTCGAGCAAAAATTCAAAGAACACCAAGAAAAGTCAAGAGCAGGTTCAGAGCAAAGGTTCAAAGGTGGTTTAGCAGGAGATGGAGAAGTAGAAACAAAATATCATACAGCAACACACTTACTAAATGCTGCACTAAAACAAGTAATAAGTAAAGACGTACATCAAAGAGGTTCAAACATAACAGTAGAAAGAATGAGATTCGACTTCAACTGTGACCACAAACTAACAGATGAAGAAAAACAAAAAGTAGAAGACCTAGTAAATGAATGGATAAAACAAGAAATACCAGTAACAGTAGAAGAAATGAGCAAACAAGAAGCAATAGACTCAGGAGCAGAGTGCATGTTCATAGAAAAATACCCAGATATGGTTACAGTATATAGCATAGGAAATATATCAAAAGAACTATGCGGAGGTCCACACGTACAAAACACAAAAGAGCTAGGACACTTCAAGATCAAAAAAGAAGAAGCAAGCTCAGCAGGAGTAAGACGTATAAAGGCAATATTAGATTAGAGGTTAGAAGTTAGAGGTTGGAAATGTAGGGGGCACGGGGCACCGTGCCTTTTATTATAGAAAGGAAACAAAAATGTTAGCATTAGTAACAGGAGCATCTTCTGGAATAGGAAGAGATATAGCAAGATATTTAAGTAATTTAGGCTATGACCTAATAATAACAGCTAGAAATGAAGAAAAATTATTAAAATTAAAAGAAGAATTAAAAACAAACGTAAGTATAATTACTGCAGATTTATCAGAAGTAGATGAATGTAAACTCTTATATAGGCAAGTAAAAGAAAAATATGAGCACATAGATTTACTAGTCAATAATGCAGGTTTTGGAGACTTTGGCAAATTTACTGATACAGATGTAAATAGAGAATTATCAATGATAGACACAAATATAAAAGCAGTTCATATATTAATGAAATTATTTTTAAAAGATATGGTTGCAAGAAATGAAGGAAGAATACTAAATGTAGCATCAATTGCAGGTTTTATGTCAGGCCCATTAATGGCAACATATTACGCAAGCAAAAGCTATATAATAAAACTTTCAGAAGCGGTAAGAGAAGAACTAAAAAAAGAAAAATCAAATGTTAAAATTAGTGTACTATGCCCAGGACCAGTAAACACCAATTTTAATAATGTAGCAAATGTTAAATTCAATTTAAAAGGGCTTTCAAGTGAGTATGTTGCAAAATATGCTATAGATAAAACTATAAAAGGTAAATTTTTAATTCTGCCAGGTTTAACCATAAAACTAGCCAAAATAAGCAGTAAAATAGTGCCTGATAAATTAGTAACAAAAGTATGTTATTATATGCAGGAAAGAAAAAAGAGTAATTAAAAAATATAGAGAAATTAATCTAAAAAGCAATAAGAGAAGTTCAAATTTTGAACTTTTCTTATTGCTTTACATACTTAATTATTTGCGAAAATCTTTTCAAAAGGTTCCCCATATCCAGCTTTTACCGATACCTCAGTTTTAGATATATTCATTTTTACCTTGCTAGGGAATAAGTCCAAATCTAAGCCTAAGTGGCACTTAATGGCAATGTCATGAAGAACTCCGATAGGAGAATATTCACAAGACAAATACATTGAATTGTTTTTGTTAACAGTCTCCTGAATAGTACTAGCTAAAAGTTCTTCAAATTCATTAATGTAGCATTTCTTAGTAGTCTTTCTATTAGCCTCTTTCCGATTCGCACGAATCTGATCAGCCCACCACTTTGCAGATACATCGCTATAAGTAATCATATAAACCCTCCTTTTAGTTAAATATAGAGTTTAAAAGTCACAAATTTACATAAATATTATGACATGGCGAAAACAAAAAGTAAACAGTTTTTAAAGATAAATTAATAGTGTAATTAATTGACTTTTATATAATTTGTAATATAATTGTTAATATATTTAAGATATTAGGAGGATAAAAATGGAAGATTGTATTTTTTGTAAAATAATAAAAGGAGAAATTCCAGCAAACAAAGTATATGAAGATGAAGAAGTATTAGCATTTCACGATATAAACCCAGCAGCACCAATACACATACTAGTTATACCTAAAAAGCATATATCAATGCTAACAGATTTAAAAGAAGAAGACGAAAGACTAATCGGAAAAATATATACTACTATAAATAAAATAGCAGAAAAAGAAGGTTTCAAAGAAGCAGGTTACAGAGTAATAGCAAACTGCGGAAAAGATTCAGGACAAGAAGTAATGCATATACATTTTCATATATTAGGCGGAAAAGTGTTAGGGGACAAAATAGTAGGATAGAATTTTACCCCAAAAGGACCAAGTTATATGGGGGTACTTTTGGTACTTTTTTGAAATAAAAAATATAAAGTGGGAGATGCCGCTTATGGGAGTAACTATTGAGAATAATACCACTGTGCCCAAGGATAAAATAGTAAAAGAAGAAGGATAAATAACAATATGAAAAATGAATATTTCGAAAATTTAAATGAAACAATTAAACAATATTTTAGTATATTATCAAAAGAAATACCAGAATTTTTACATGACTATATAGATACAGAAGAGATGCAAAAACAAAAAGGAATTAGTGTATCTTGTGGAACATTTTATTCAAAGTTATATAATATTGATTTATGGTACTCAAGTTTAGACCACAGTATAGCAACAGCTTTAATAGTATGGAATTTCACGAAAGATAAAAAGCAAACACTATCAGCATTATTTCACGATATAGCAACGCCAACATTCAAACATTGTATTGATTTTATGAATGGAGACTATGAAAAACAAGAATTTACAGAAGATTTAACTACTAAAATAATATCTGACTCAAAACAAATAATGGAATTATTAAATAGAGATGAAATAGAGTTAGAAGAAATATCAGACTACCATATATATCCAATTGCAGATAATGACACGCCAAAGCTTTCAGCAGATAGATTAGAATATACTTTATCCAATGGATTAGGTGTAAGAAAAAAATTATGGACTTTAGAAGAAGTAAAGGAAATATATGAAGACATAGAAATACAAAAAAATGAAGATGGAATTCAAGAATTAGGATTTAAACATAAGAGCATGGCAGAGAAATTTGTAAAAAATGTAAGTGAATTAGGAATATTATATATAGTAAATGAAACCAGATTTACAATGCAATTTTTAGCAGATACTATGAAAAATATGAGTGAAAAAGGCTTAATAACAAAGAAAGACTTATACAATATGTCAGAACAAGAAGTAATTAAATTAATTGAAAATTGCGAATATAATGATATTTCTAAAAAGTTTAAAATATGGAAAGAAGCACAAAAAATAAACGAAAGTGATACATTAGTTGAAAATAGATATTGTGTAAATATAGAAAAAGTAAAGAAAAGATATATCAATCCATTAGTGAACTTCGAAAATAGATATGTAAGAATTGCAGATATTTCAGATATCGCTAAAAAAGATATTGAAAAAATATTGAATTTTAAAACTAAAAAATATGCATATTTAGATTTTTAGTACTAATAAATAATATAGCTATTTTAATTTAAATAATGCCATAACTATTGAAAGATAAATCAAAATATGTTATAGTACCTATACGATGAAATAGTAGAACTATAAATTCTCTAAAACAAATGTAAGGAGGAAAAAGCTATGGATGAAAAGGACATCAAAAAAATGCAAAAGGTTGCTAGTAGAGTTACTAAAGAACATCATCTAAAATTTATGGCTGAAAACGAAGGAAGAATAAAAAAAGAGATGGAAGAACTTAGAAAAAAAGAAATTGAAAATGAAGTGGATGAAAACACTATATTATGGTAAAAAGTTTACCCCAAAAGAACCTGGTCCTTTTGGGGTAAACTTTTTATTGTTCTTGTAAAGTAATTTCTACTTCTTTTTCACTACCATTCCTATTAATCTTAATTTTCATAGTATCACCAATAGCATGTTTATTCTTAATTTCATTTAATTCATTCATAGTTTTAATAGCTGTTCCGTCAGCTTCTATTATAACATCTCCAATTTTAAGTCCAGCCTTTTCACCAGCTGAAAATTCTTCTATACTTGTTATATAAATACCAACTACTAAGTTATTAGCTTTAGCAAGTTCTTCGGTTAAATCTCTTCCGCCAATACCAATATAAGGTCTTTTAACTTTTTTATATTCTATAAGTTGTTCATAAATAGGTTTAGCACTATTTATAGGAATAGCAAACCCCATACCTTCAATACCAGTTCCAGAAAGTTTTAAAGTGTTAATTCCAATAACCTGACCTTTACTATTAACTAAAGCACCGCCACTGTTACCAGCATTTATAGCAGCATCTGTTTGAATTAATGTGTAGGTCCTACCATCTGTTTGAACATCTCTATTAACAGCACTTATAGTTCCAGAAGAAATACTACTTTGCATTCCAAGTGGGTTACCAGCAGCCATTGAAAATTCACCAACTTGAATACTATCAGAATCACCAAGTTCAGCAGCAGTTAAACCTTCTTTTTCTATTTTAATAACAGCTAAATCAGTTTGCTCGTCTGTTCCGATAATAGTTGCATCATAAGGTGTTTTATCATTAAATAAATAAACTACAACTTTACTAGCATCACCTACTGTATAATAAGAAGATGAAGAACTAGAACTTACAATATGATTATTTGTTAAAATATATCCATCTTCAGATATAATAATTCCAGAACCCTCACCAGTAGTAGTTGAAGGATTTCTACTAAAAATAGAGTTAACAGGAAATTCAACTGTAATACCTACAACAGAAGGTAAAATTTTAGAAGCTACACCAACACCAGTTTCAGAATATTCTTTTAAAGAAACTAAATCTGTATTAACACCTGTGTAAGTATTAGAAGAATTACTAGTATTATTAGAAGAACTTGAAGTATTTCCCATAATAGCTTTTTTAATACTAGGAACTCCAAAACAAGTACCAATAACTAAAGCACCACCTACTATACCAGAAATAAATGGAACTGCAATTGTTTTGCCAAAACCAGATTTATTTTCTTTTTTACTTTTAACAGTAAACTCAGAAACAGGTCTATAATTAGTTTTAGAGTTTGTATTATTAAATGTATTTGTATCACTATTCTTAACTTCTTCTACTTTTTCTCCTTCAATAAAGTTATTATTTTCATCCATAAAATCTCATTCCTTTCAAAATCTCATTATTATTTTACACATATTTTATCATATATTACAACAAAATTGTGAAAATTGTGTGACAATTCTGTTGATTTTATAAAAACATACATATATAATAAGGTTATAAAATGAAAGGAAATGTGAGAAAAATGAAAAAAGAAAATGCAATGACTCATATAACACTAGTTATTTGGATAGTAATAATAATAGTTATAGGGTATTTGGGAATAAATTTTATATTAAAAGAAACACGGAAAAGGAAAAATAGAAAACTTAAAAACAGATATGTTATTAGTTCAAGGAAAAATAAAAGTAATTGGGCAAGAAAACGAAATGAACAAAGAAGAAAATCCATTAAAAGGCATAAAAGTTTCAGAGAATTTGGAAGATGAAAAAGTAAAAAGTTTAACAGAAAATAAAGTAATAAATACTGAAGATGAAAACTTTGAAGAGTATTATATAATAAATTCAGAAACTTTAAACGAACTAAATTTGCAAGATAACCTAAAAGGAGAATATTACATAGTAAACTATAAAACATATGAAATAATTTATTCAAAAGGAATAGAAATAGAAAAAGAAATGCACTATACATTAACTGAAATTTTGGAACATACAGATACAGAGGAACGCTAGGGACGGTCCTTCGCGTTCCGAAATTAAAACGCAAGGGACACTCCTTTCAAAAAAGAAAAATTTAAGTATAGTTGTTACTCATTTGTTGTGGCAACCATGATTTGATGTAGGGAAAGCTAGTAGCTGTCCGTTCTTCGAAGAAATTACTTGAATGAAAATTTAGAAAATATACAATGAGAAAGTTGATTGAATAAATGATTAAAAGATATTTTAAAGGTTATAAAATAACATAAAAGTATTGAAAATTATGTTAATGCATGTTATACTAAACGATGAAAAAACGTATGTATCCTTTTTACGTTAAAAATATGACACCGAAAGTTAAATAAAATTATTTAAAGGAGGATAAAGTATGGATTTATTAAAAAAAGAGCAAGAGGTTAAAGAAGCAAAGGAAAAAGCAAATCAGTTAGAAAGAGAACTAATAAATTCCTTACGGAGCCAATTTGTAGATCTTCCATATGAATTAAAGGAAATAGAGGCAGATTACGAAGGAGTAATGTTTGAGGGCAAAAAGAAAAAAGTATATTATCCGATTTTGAATATTCCAGAAGGATATAAAAAAGAAAATGAGAGATTCTATCGAGAATATGCAAATGGAATAAAACATGAATATACTTTAGTTGATGAAGAAGGGGAAAAAGTAACAATTTTAGAATATGCACCTTTTGGAAATGACTTGTATAAAGATGAATCAGAAAATACACATATGAGATTAGATTTTTATATTACTCGTGAACTCATTGAGTATCATATTAGTATGTTTGTAGAAGAATATACTCTTAAAAGGAAATTTAACAAAAAGCAGTTACTTAATGAAATTATTGGAAAAGAAAATATTGTAAGATATGAAGATCACTTGAGAGGAAAAGAATATAGCCAGACTGAAGAAGAATACCAAAAGTTCCTTAAAGATTTAGGTATAAAGTATGAGCCACCTACATTAAAAGTAATGTCTAAGAATGTGGGTGAAACAAAATTTAAAATAACAGAATCAATTAGCGTTGTTATAAGTAAAGAAATTGAAGAAGAGTATTACCATTGTATTTGGCTTAATAATCCTAAGTATAGTGTAAGGCTTGATAATGTAAAATATTATAAAACGACAATAAAAGTAAAGCCATACTTTAATAACACTATTGAGATGGCAGAAAGAGAATTTTGCTATGCAGAACTTGAAAATGAAGAAGAATTGAGAAAAGGAAAAACACTTGATGAGATAATTGAATTATTAGAGTCATTTCAAACTGAATAATAGAAAAATCACGGAAAATTAATATTTTCAGTGATTTTTCTATTATTTTTTCTAAATATACAATTGACAATTCTTTGTTTCTTTGTTACAATGAAATTGGTATAAAATAGTAATAAATGAATATAATATAAGGAGATGAAAATATGAGTGTTATAGAAATGGAGAAAGTTAAAGTGAAATCTAAAAAAATATCTGTGTCTGTAAAAAGACAAATAACAATTCCAATAGAATATTATAATGCACTAAACATTGGAGATGAAGTTGAATGCATGATGGTAGATAATAGCATAGTTATAAAGCCTGTCAAAGATAATTCCTTAGATGAATATTCAGAATTTATATTAAAAGATATTATAGAAGAGGGATATAAAAAAGAAGAAATATTAGAAGAATTTAAAAAAAGAAGAAATGAACTAAAATATGCAGCAAAAGAAATGGTAAAAGAAATGGATAAGGTTGCAGAAGAACCAGAAAAATATGCAACAATGGAAGATATTTTTGGCGAGGAGGAATAATATGTATGAAGTTCATTTTTCCACAAAAGCTGAAAAATATTTAAAGAAAATAAAAGATAAAAAATTAAAAGAACAATTTAAAGGAGCGATTTTAAAACTATCAAGAAATCCATATATAGGACAAGCTAAAAAACGGAGATTTAATTGGAATATATGCATATGATGTCTACTATAATAAAACAAATTATGAAATTTCTTATGGAATATATGAAAAAGAAAACAAAAAGATTATTATTATAATGATAGGAACTAGAGAAAACTTTTATGATGAATTGAAAAAATACATAAAAAAGTAGAAAAAATAAATAGTAAATAATAATTGTTAAAATATGAAATAAAAGGAAACTAGAAATTAGAGAATATATTAAACTAAAAAATCTTCGAAGGATCTACCAAAAAATCCAACATCCAACTTGTAACCTCTAACTTCTACATTCCAAAGGAAGGTAAACAGTGAAAGAAAAAGAATTACAAAGATTAACAGAATTAAAACAAATAGAAGAAAACCAACATTCACAAGGAATAGAATACATATGTGGAATAGATGAAGCAGGTCGTGGACCTTTGGCAGGGCCAGTAGTAGTTGCAGCAGTAATAATGCCAAAAGATTCAATGATAGAAGGAGTAAATGACTCCAAAAAAGTATCAGAAAAGAAAAGAGAAGCTTTATACGAAAAAATAACTGAAGAAGCAATAGCATGGGGAGTAGGAATAATAGACCAAAAAGAAATAGATAGAATAAACATATTAAATGCAACAAAAGAAGGTTTAACTGAAGCTGTAAAAGCATTAAGTGTAAGACCAGATAGAATAATAGTAGATGCCTTAAATGGAATAGATACAATTCGGAATACCATACACCTCAATAATAAAAGGAGACGCAAAATGCTATTCAATAGCAGCAGCTTCAATAATAGCAAAAGTAACAAGGGACAGAATAATGAGACAATGGGATGAGATATATCCACAGTATGGTTTCGAAAAACACAAAGGCTATGGAACAAAAGCACACATAGAAGCAATAAAAGAATATGGTCTATGTCCATTACATAGGTTAAGTTTTGTTAAGAATATAATAAGGTAGGAAAAATAAAATGTACTATATATACATGTTAAGATGTGAAGATAATTCAATTTATACAGGAATAGCAAAAGATTTAGAACATAGATTAAATGAGCATTTTACTAAAGATGAAAAATGCGCAAAATATACAAAGTCTCATAAAGCTAAAAAGCTAGAAATGGCATGGGAAACCGAGAATAAATCTTTAGCATCAAAATTAGAATATGCAATAAAGAAGTTAGATAAAAGTAAAAAAGAAAAATTAATAAATGAGCCTGAATTATTAGAGGAGCTTTTTAAAGAGAAGATAGATGAAAAATTATATAGTATTATAAAATAATATAAAAAACAATGGCACTTCAAAATGAAGGACATTGTTTTTTTGATTATTTATTACTATTATTCTTTATAAACCCTCTAATAGTATCATACAAATATGGCTTAAACTCCTCAATAGGTACAGGTTTTTTATATAAAATAGAATGATAACAAGTAGAGCTTACAAGCTCAACAATCATAAATAAAGTTATTTCAGTATTTTTTAAACCATACTCTTTTGCACTTTTTAAAAATAACTGATAAAAACCATTAGGGTTACTTTCACTGTCTTCACAAAGTTTATGAACAGTTTGATTATATATTCCCCAAGATAAATTTTTAGAAATAAACTTTAATAAATTAGGAGTTTTATTTAGTTCATCAATCACATAATTTATAACAAAAATAACTTGGTCAGCAAAATTTTCAATATAATTTTTATTAAGTAATTCAACTGCCTGATTAAACAATTTAGTTGCTTTCCTAGAAATAAGAATATCTCTTATTTCATACTTATCCTTGAAATATATATAAAAAGTACCCTTGGCAACATTAGCATTATCAACAATTTCCTGAATAGAAGTATCAGTAATGCCTTTCTCAGTAAATAATTTAAAAGCAGTATCTAATAATCTATTTTCTTTATCTTTTTCCATATCTCATTTCCCCCTATTCATATTATGACATATTCTAGACGATTGGTCAATATATTTATTAAAGAAGTTTTGATGTGTTAAATAAGTAGTCAGAAAGTTTGAAATATAAATGATTTTTAGATGTTAACGGCTCCTTAAAAAATTTAAGAACTTCTATGCTCAATTTTTGGCACCCTTTGGCTCGTTCCTTAAAAATAATGGAACGCCACGAACATTTTCCAAAAATTTCGCAAAGAATTTCTAAAAATATTTTAAGTCACACATTAACATCTAAAAATCATTTATATTTCAAATTTTCTGACTACTCTACTGTTACTGTTCGCAACTAAAATATTGTATGCTGTAGGGGATTAATTGGTAAGGAGTACCTGTGAAGAATGCCGAATTATTTTCATAAATTTAATGTTTTTACAAATCAATAAATATTGTTAGGGCGTAATTTGCTAAATTCTCTTAGGTAATCCTAACCGATTAAGCTCCCACAAAAAAATTTATAAAACATATTGACTAATGGTCATAAAAGTAGTACAATAGAATTCGAAATGACCAATAGTCATAAAACGAAAGGAGAATAAGTATGCATGAATTTGGAGAATTTGTATGCAAATACAAAAAAGCAATTTTAATAATTGCACTACTACTATTAATTCCATCTATAATAGGAATGAAAGCCACAAAAATAAACTATGACATATTAGTATATCTTCCAAGTGACATAGAGACAATAAAAGGCGAGAAAATACTATCTGAAGATTTTAATATGGGAGCATTTTCTATTATTATAGTGGATGATATGAACACAAAAGATATTATAAAATTAGAAAATAAAATAAAACAAATAGAAAGCGTACAAAAAGTAGCAAGTATAGCAGATGTTTTAGGAACAAGCATTCCAAAGGAAATTTTGCCAAATGAAATAAAAGATAAAGTATATAAAGAGAATTCAACTATAATGCTAGTTACATTTAAAGGAGGAATATCAGAAGACAGCACAGTAAAAGCAGTAGAGGAACTAAGAGATATAACAGACCAAAGGTGCAAAATAAGTGGAATGACCTCCACAGTAATAGACACGAGGGACTTATCAGACTCAGAAGTAGCAATATACGTAATAATAGCAGTATTACTTTGTGTTTTGGTATTAGAAATAGCACTAGACTCATATGCAGTACCAGTTATAATATTACTAAATATAGGAATAGCAATTCTATATAATATGGGAACAAACATAATGCTTGGAGAAATTTCGTACATAACAAAGGCAATAAGTGCAGTATTACAACTAGGTGTAACAATGGACTTTGCAATATTCTTATATCATAGTTATATACAAGAAAAAGAAAAGTGCGAAAATAAAGAAAAAGCAATGGCAAATGCAATATCAAAAACACTAATATCAGTAATAGGAAGTTCACTTACAACAATAGCAGGATTTTTAGCATTATGTAGTATGAACTTAACACTAGGAAAAGATATTGGTTTAGTAATGGCAAAAGGAGTATTTTTAGGAGTAATAAGTGTAGTTACAGTATTACCAGCAATGATATTAGAGTTAGACAATTTAATACAAAAAACAAAACATAAAGAAATATTACCTAAATTTATGAAAGTGAAAGAATTAGTAATAAAACACTATAAAATAATAGCAATAATATTCATTATAATATTACCTATAGCATTTTACGGCTATAAAAACACTAAAGTTTACTATAATCTAGACAAATCATTACCAAAAACTTTAGAAAGTGTAATAGCAAATGATGAACTAAAAGAAAAATTTAATATGGTATCAACTGAGCTTCTATTAGTAGACAAAAACTTACCAAACTCTAAATTAGATGAAATGATAAACAAAATAGAAGAACTAGATGGAATAGAATGGACTTTAAGCTCTTCAAAAATACAAAGCCTAGGAATACCAAAAGAAACAATACCAGAAGAAATAAAAGAAATATTTGAAAGCGAAAAACATCAAATAATTATAATAAATTCAAACTATGAAATGGCAACAGATGAACTAAATAATCAAGTAGAAATAATAGATAATATAGTAAAACAATATGATGAAAATGCAATGTTAGCAGGAGAAGGACCATTAATGAAGGATTTAGTACAAATAGCAGATCACGACTTTAACAGTGTAAACATTGTTTCAATAGCAATAATATTTGCGATAATGATATTTGTTCTAAAATCAATATCATTACCAGTAATACTAATAATGGTAATAGAATTTGCAATATTTATAAATATGGGAATTCCATATTATACAAATGAAATTATACCATTTGTAGCTTCAATAGTAATAGGAACAATACAATTAGGAGCAACAATAGACTATGCAATATTAATAACAACAAAATATATAGGAGCACGAAAAGAAGGAAAAGAGAAAAAAGAGGCAGTATCAGAAGCGCTTGAAACGTCAATTAGTTCAATAGCAGTAAGTGGTCTATGTTTCTTTGGGGCAACATTTGGAGTAGGGGTATACTCGAAAATAGAAATGATAGGTTCACTGTGTACACTAATGTCAAGGGGTGCAATAATAAGTATGGTAACAGTAATATGTGCATTACCTGCATTTTTGATAATATTTGATAAGTTGATATGTAAAACGACAATGAAGATGGAGAGATAGTTCCCATTGAGGACAGATACCCCAAAAGGAAACGTCCCTAATGGACGGAAAAATGGGAAGAAAGGAATGAAAAAATATGAATAAAAAACTAACAAAACTAACTAGTAGCCTACTACTAACCACAATGCTAGCATACACAACACCTATTCTAGCATTCACCAAAGAAGAAACAGTATATTCAAAAATAAATACAAAAGGAGAAAACTACAAAACAATAGTGAGTACACACTTAAGCAACAAAAATGAAGAACAAATTTTAAATGATTTAACAGACTTAATAAATATAGAAAACACAAATGGAGATGAAGATTTTAAACTAGAAGGAGAAAATATAATTTGGAATGCAAATGGTTCTGATATTTATTACCAAGGAGAAACAAAAAAAGAACTACCAGTACAATGTAATATAAAATATGAACTTAATGGAGAAGAAATAGATGTAAACCAAATAGTAGGAAAAAGCGGAAAAGTAAAAATAACAATAGAATATAAAAATAATGATTCACATACAGTTACAATAAATGGAAAGAAACAAACTATGTACACACCATTTACAGCCATAAGCATGAGCTATTTTGATAATTCACAAAATAAAAATATAGAAGCTAAAAACGCTAAAATTATAAATGATGGAACAAAAACAATTATAGCAGGTATTGCTATGCCAGGAATGCAAGAAAGTTTAAATATTTCTAATAAAAAAATAGAAATACCAAGCAAAGTAGAAATAACAATGGAAACTTCAAAATTTGAGCAAAATAATATAATAACATTTATAACACCTAAAATATTAGATGAAAATATATCATTTGACAAACTAAACAGTCTGTACAAAAAAGTAGACGAAATTGAG
Organism: uncultured Clostridiaceae bacterium; assembly: GCA_948444845.1. Taxonomy (GTDB): domain Bacteria; phylum Bacillota; class Clostridia; order TANB77; family CAG-508; genus UMGS1663. Next base: position 37,170 of record CAOJVB010000013.1, read on the forward strand.
CTAGCTAGTAAGCAAATAGAAGATGGAGCAAATGTTCTAAAGGAAGGCACAACTGAGTTTACCCAAAAAACGCAAGAATTCAATAATGGAATGAAACAATTTGAAGATGGAGCAAATAAAGCAAGTAATAGTTATAAAGAAATTGACAATGGAATAAATCAAGTAACAAAAGGAAGTAAAGACTTAAAAACAGGTAGTAAAGAGTTAAACAATGGATTAACAGCTCTTTCTAAAGGTCTTTCTGGAATGCCAGAAAATATAGAAAAACTATATAAGGGAAGTAGTACAGTTTTAGCAGGTTTAAATGATAATAAAGAAACAAATGAGGCAGGACTTGTAACAGGAGTAAATGCATTAGCAGGTAGTTTAAATGATACAATTTCAAACTTAGAAAAAAGTTTAAATACAATGCAAACAAGTTGTGAAGAAGGAATAACAAAATTAACACAAGCAAATAGTGCATTAAATTCAGTAATTAGGACATTAAATGCCGAAACGCAAAGTGTTCAAATTGGAACATTAAAACAAATAGTAAAACAAAATGAAGAAGCTATAAAAGAATACAACGTTAAAATACAATACATTAATACTCAGCTAAAAGAATTAAAAACTAAAAAGGTAGAAGGAAAAGAGAATATTTCAAAGATAACAACAGGAATGAAAGAAATTCAAAATGGAGTAAGTGATTTAACAAGTGGATTAAGTAAATTAAATGATGCATCAAGTACATTACCAGAAAACTTAAATAAATTAGTACAAGGTTCAAAAAAATTAACTAATGGAACAGAAGAACTGAGCAAAGGAACAACAGCATTAACAGTAGGTTCAAAACAAATTAGGCAAGGTCTAAATACATTAGAAGAATCAAGTAAAATACTTGCAAAGGGCTCAAATGCTTTAACACAAGGTGCAGAAACAATAAATAATGGAAGCATTGAACTAGCACAAGGGATAACAGCTTTTAATAAAGAAGCAATAAACAAAATATGTAGTTATATAAATTACGATATAAAAGATATAGCTATAAGAGCAGAAAAATTACAAGAACTATCAGAAGAATATGTAAGTTTTACAAAAGCAAGTGAAAATACAGCAAAAGAAGTTAAATTTATATTAATAACAGATAGTATAAAAATAAAAGAAGAAAAAAGTGAAAACGAATAGAAAGAGAAGAAGAACTTTCCCACAACTATTAATGATATTGCTGCCTCAAAAAAAGCAAAATAGAAAAATATCATAGAACTAATAAATGTAACAATACAAGATAATGAATTGGTTCTTACTACAATAGGTTTATTCCGTTTCATAAAGTTCCTCCTTTTATTTAAATAGAAACAACATGTAAGTTATTATCATACAAATACCATATCACATTTACATAAAAAATACAAATGAATAATACAAAATAAGTTTAATATAGAAAATTATAATTTAACAGTTGCTATAAAATTGCAACCATATTTGGATACTAATATAAAGTTAGAAAAGCAAGTATATAGATTTAATATGATGGTTGATAACAAAGAAGAGTATACGTTAAAGCAGGCAATTGAACTATTTGAATAATAAAATTTAAAGGTTATGAAAGGAAGATTCCATAACCTTTAGTTTTTTTGTATAATTAAATAAATAATAGATAGAAAACACTCGACTAACAAATAAATATTTGGTAAAATAAACAAGAATTGCAAAAGGATATGATCATGTTGAGTAATTTACAAGCATAAGAATACAAAAGATTTAAAGAGCTCAAGCAAGTAAGAGAAAACAATTATACTAGGAGGTATTAAAAAAACAATATGAAATATCAGAAATATTGGGAATATCAGTTTCTATTATTAATAGAATTTTTAAAGAACTTAGAAGTTTAAAACTGATAGAAAAAATTAATAATGGAAAGTATAAATTATTAATATAATAAAAATTATTAAAAAAATAAATAAGCTAAAAGAATAGGAAAAAGGGTGATAATATGATATATTTAAAAACATTTAAATTAAGTAATAGTAAAATAAAAAACTATAACATATATCCTTTCAACATACTAAAAAATAAAGAACCAGAAGTATTTGTATTTGACAATATAACAGTATTATATGGAAATAATGGTTCTGGAAAATCTACCCTATTAAATATAATAGCAAATAAATTAAATTTAAAAGGAAAAGAAAAAGATAATCCAGAAATAATAGGAAAATTAAATTATTTTGAAGAGTTTGCATCAAAATGTGAATATCAATTAGGTGAGTTTGAAAACGGGAAAAGGATGGACAGAATACCTGAAAATAGTAGGTATATAAAAAGTGAAGAGATATTGTATGAAATAAGAAAAATTGAACAAGAGAATGTCTTAAAAGAAGGATATGTAGCAAATTTAGTAAGAAGCGGTATGGAAGTAGAAAAAGCAAAACAAAGCATAAATACAGAAAATCGGACAAGTCCAATTAGAAAGGTTTAAATTTGCACAAGATAAGTATTCAAATGGAGAAACAACTATGCAAATATTAGAAGACAATATAGAACCAGACAACCTATATTTACTAGACGAACCAGAGGTATCGTTATCACCACAAAACCAAGTAAAACTTGCACAAAAAATAAACGAAATGACAAGATACTTAGGAATACAATTCATAATAGCAACACACTCACCATTTATGTTAGGAATATTAAATGCAAAAATATACAATTTAGATACAAAAGAATATGAAGTCCAAAAGTGGAGTGAACTTCAAAACGTTAAATATTTTTATAATTTTTTTAAAGATAGAGAAAAGGAATTTAAATAAAATACAGTATAGAAGAAAAGTAATACAGACTAAACTAAAAAAATATAAAATAAAATTATGTAAAATAGTAGACTTTTTTGTCGAATTATGTTAAAATAATAGTAACTGAATAGTTTATTCCTAATTACATTTACAGCAAAAACTATGAATAGAATAACAATTGTTAGGAGGAAAAAAAGATGAAGATGAAAGAGCGGAAATTAAAATTAAAAAACGCTATTAACATTTTCAAAATTGTTGCAAAGGCACTAGAAAAGAATGGCAATACGCAAATTATAATACATGCAAGCATTCTAACAGAATTGCAACAAAGGAATAAGAAACATAAAGTATCTATAAGTGACTGCTCAGACATGGGAGATTACAAAGTAGAAAAATGGTATACTTTGCATAAAGGTAAGTCATCTGAAACAGAAGAAATTTCTCAATTAGGTGTAAGGAGAATCTCAAAAAACTTTTATCAAGTCACAGTATTTAGAGGCTTTAGTTTTGGTTTTAGTTACTTAGAAGAGTATGTATATGATGAATACGGGACAAAAAAGATTTTAGCTGTAGACATAAAGAAAATGTAATGAATAGAAAAGGGGAAATATATTTGTATTTTTCCTTTTCTATTTTTAGAGTAGTTAATTCATAGAAAGTAATACTTTAGGAACCTTTAAATTTCAAAGTTTCTTTGAATTAATTAAAAATATTTTTGGAGTAAAACGTTTTACAAAAAATGTATTTGTTTAACAGTTAAAATAGCAAATTAGCTGTTATTAATATGTTGAAAAAATACCAAAATTTACAGATAAAGTATAAAAAAATAAAAAACAGAAAGTTTCTGAAAATTTAAACTATAAAAAATTAGTAAAACAAAAGCATAAAAATAAATAAAGTTCTAACAGAGCCTTCATATGAATACACTTAAACAAAAGTATTCAATATGGAGGTTTTCTTTATGAAAGGTTACAAAATAGAGGAACGTGCAATTGAGCTAGCACAGTATATTATAGATTCAAAAGATACAGTAAGAGGGGCAGCTAAAAAGTTTGGAATAAGTAAATCAACAGTACACAAGGACTTAAGTGAAAGAATTTTAAAAATAAATCCAACTTTAGCACACGAAGTTAGAGAAATCCTAAATGAAAACAAAGCAGAAAGACACATAAGAGGCGGAATGGCAACTAAAATGAAATATAGTAATATGAAAGAAGATAAGGTAGGATAAAATTTTATATACAAAAGATATAAAAAACAGGTTATAAACTATAAAAATAAATATTATATAGTGTATAACCTGTTTTTAGTATTAATAATTTTCAGCTTTTATTTCAAAATATGATTGTGGGTGTTTGCAAACTGGGCAAATTTTTGGAGCTTCAGTTCCAACAACAATATGTCCACAATTTCTACATTTCCAAATAACAATACTTCCTTTTTTGAAAACTTCACCATCTTGAACATTTTGTAAAAGTTTTCTATATCTTTCTTCATGTTCTTTTTCAACAGCAGCAATTCCCCTAAAAGTAGCAGCTATTTCAGTAAATCCCTCTTCCTCAGCTTCTTTAGCAAAAGTAGCATACATATCTGTCCATTCATAATTTTCACCAGCAGCTGCATCAGCTAAATTAGACATAGTATCTCCGATACCATTTAAATATTTAAAATGTATTTTGGCATGTTCCTTCTCATTTTCAGCTGTTTCTAAAAAGATAGCAGCTATTTGTTCATAACCTTCTTTTTTTGCAACACTTGCAAAATAAGTGTATTTATTTCTTGCTTCAGACTCACCTGAAAAAGCAGCTTTTAAATTAGCCTCTGTTTTTGAACCTTTTAATTCCATAATAAATTACATTCCTTTCTCGCTTCGCTCACAAGGCACACATAGGAATGAA
>CAOJVB010000014.1 GCA_948444845.1 uncultured Clostridiaceae bacterium
AAAGTAAAACAAGAATTAATGAAATATGAACTAGTACCAGAAGAATGGGGAGGAGACACAATATATGTGCCAATATCAGCAAAAAAACGTATGAACATCAATGAATTATTAGATATGGTATTATTACAAGCAGATGTACTAGAATTAAAAACAAACCCTAAAAAACAAGCAAAAGGTGTTGTAATAGAAGCAAGACTTGACAAAACAAAAGGACCAGTAGCATCAATGTTAGTACAAAGAGGAAGCTTAGATGTTGGAGATACAATAGTAGTGGGATCAGCAATAGGAAGAATAAGAGCAATGAAAAATGATAAAGGACAAAAAGTAAAATCAGCAACAGCATCAACCCCAGTAGAAATAATGGGACTAACAGAAGTACCAGAATCTGGTGACATATTCTATGAAGTAAAAGACGAAAAAATGGCAAAACACCTAATAGAAAGAAGAAAACGTCAAGCAAGAGAAAAATCAATAAACAATATGCAAAAAGTAACACTAGATAACTTATTTACACAAATGGAACAAGGAAACTTAAAACACTTAAATATTATAGTAAAAGCAGATGTACAAGGAAGTGCAGAAGCTCTAAAACAATCATTAGAAAAACAATCAGATGAAGAAGTAAATGTAAGAGTAATTCACAGTGCAGCAGGAGCAGTAAATGAAAGTGATGTAAATTTAGCAAAAGTAGCAAATGCCATAATAATAGCATTCAATGTGCGCCCAGTACCAACAGCAAAAGCATTAGCAGAAAGAGAAGAAATAGAAATAAAACAATACTCAGTAATATACCAAGCAATAGATGACGTAAAAGCTGCAATGAAAGGAATGTTAGACCCAATATATGAAGAAAAAGTAATAGGAAATGTAGAAGTAAGACAAACATTTAAAGTATCAAATGTAGGAACAATAGCAGGAGCATATGTACTAGAAGGAAAAATAGAAAGAAATGCAGGAGTAAGAGTACTACGTGAAAACGTAGTAATACACGAAGGAAAACTAATATCACTAAAACGTTTCAAAGACGACGTAAAAGAAGTAGCAAAAGGCTATGAATGTGGAATGCAAATAGAAAACTACAACGACCTAAAAGAAGGCGACATCATAGAAGTATACGTAATGGAAGAAGTAAAAAGATAAAAAGAAAGAGGAAGTCACTACAATTGGGGACTGTCCCTGAATGGGTGCAGAAAAACTAGATTGGGAAATAAAAACAAGATAGAAAATAAAAATAAATGCAAAACAAAAATAATGTAGGTAAAACAACAAATGTACCCAATCGGAAATCAAGAAATAAAGTTACAAGAGTAGAATACTAAAAGAAGTAAAAAACTAAAAGCACCCCCTTGGGTAATCGAAGATGTCCCAAGAGGGACTGTCCCCAATTGGGAAAGAAGAATAAAATAACAACATATAGAATACTAAGACGAAGCAGTTTTTATCCCTAGTATTTCAGAACTTTTTAACTAAAATACTAAGGATAAAAACTTAAGGTTAATTTGCCCTTAAAATTTTGAAAGGAGAAACAAAATGCCAACAAACGAAAACAGATTAAATAGGATAAATGAAGAACTAAAAAAAGAGATAAGTAACATTATTTCTTTTGAACTTAAAAATCCTGATGCAACTGGATTGATTAGTGTAACAAAAGTAAAAATAACACCAGACCTAAAATATGCAAAAGTATATGTAAGCATGCTAAACTCAAAAAGCAACGAAAAAACTTTAGAAGCACTAAAAAAATCATCAGGATATATAAGAAGCAGTATAGCAAAAAAAATAAACCTAAGAATAACACCAGAACTAGTATTTGAAGAAGATGACTCAATGGAATACGGAATGAAAATAGACTCAATATTAAAAGATTTAAATAAATAGAAGTCAGAAGTCAGAAAACAGAGGTCAGATAATAGAATTGTAGAGAATTAATCGGTAAGAAATACTTGAAAGAATTTACCCTAAAAATCCGACTTCTGATCTCTGACTTCTGATATCCAAAAGGAGATCTAAAATGACATTAGATAATATATTAGAAAAAATTAAAAAAGCCAAATCAATAGTACTTCTAACCCACGAAAATCCAGATGGAGATGCGGTAGGAAGTAGTTTAGCAATGTATGAAGCACTAAAACAAATGGGAAAAGAAAATGTAGATGTAATAATACCAGAATATCCACGAACATATACATTTTTACCAAATGTAGACAAAGTAAAAAAAGAAGGAAGAGAAGAAAACTATGATTTAGCAATAGCATTAGACAGTGCCACAATAAAAATGTTAAATGGCTGGTCAAATTATTTTGAAGAAGCAAAAACAAAAATAGTAATAGACCATCATAGTACAAACACTATGTATGGAGACCTAAACTACGTAAATCCAGATTCACCAGCATGTACACAAATATTATTAACAATATTTGAATATTTCGGAATAGAAATAACAAACGAAATAGGAAAATGTATATTAACAGGAATAATAACAGATACAGGTGGCTTTCAATATGTGTCAACAAGACCAGAAACATTTGAATTTGCAGCAAGACTTTTAAAATCAGGAATAAATGTTTCAGAAATATATAAAAAAGCAATGAATACAAAAACAAGAGCAAACTTCGAACTAAGAAAAAGAGCAATAGATAGAATGGAGTTTTTGGAAGAAGGGAAAATTTCATTCACATACATAACAAAACAAGATATAGAAGAAATAGAAGCTACATCAGATGACCATGAAGGAATAGTAGATGAAGGAAGATGTATAGAAGGAGTAGAAGTATCAATATTTATAAGAGAGACAGAAAAAGGGTATAAAGTATCATTACGTTCAAACGAATATGTAAATGTATCAGATGTATGCTTAATTTTTGGTGGAGGCGGACACAAACACGCAGCTAGTTGCACAGTAACGATGCCAATAGAGCAAGCAAAGGAAAAGATAATTAATCAAATAAAAATGCAACTAAAATAGGAGAATAATGAACGGAATAATAATAATAAACAAACCAAAAGGCTACACATCACATGATGTAGTAGCAAAAGTAAAAAAGATATTAAACATAAAAAAAGTGGGACATACAGGAACATTAGATCCTAATGCGACAGGGGTATTGCCACTTCTTTTAAACGAAGGAACTAAACTTTCAAAATACCTAATAGAGCATGATAAGGAATATGAAGTTACCTTAAAACTGGGAATAAAAACTGATACAGCAGACTCAGAAGGAAAGAAAATAGAAGAAAAACAAGTAGGAAATTTATCAAATGTAGATGAAGTATTACAAAGTTTTATAGGAGAGCAAGAACAAACACCACCAATGTATTCAGCAATAAAAGTAAATGGAAAAAAACTATATGAATATGCAAGAAAACGGTGAAGAGATTGAAATAGCACCAAGAAAAATAACAATATATAATATAGAACTAATAGATATTAATAAAAAGGAAAATGAAATATACTTTAAAGTATCATGCTCAAAAGGTACATATATAAGAAGTTTATGTGAAGATATTGCACAAAGGCTAGATACAGTAGGATATATGAAAGAACTAAATAGAATAAAAGTAGGAAGATTTAGAATAGAAGATGCAATAACAATAAATCAAATAGAAGAAAATGACATAGAATTTATAAAAAAGAATATAATAACAATGAAAAGACTATTTGAAGATAAAGAAAAAATTGAACTAAACAATGAAACACAACAAAAATTTTTAAATGGAGTAAAAATATATACTAAAAAACAAAATGGAGTATATAATATATATAATAAAGAAAAATATATAGGAATAGGAACAATAAAAGAGAACATCTTAAAAAGAGATATAATCGAAAAAGAAATATAATATAAAATGTAATGAAAATGTAATATAAAATATATTGAAACTTAGCATTTTATATGTTAATATATAACTATAAAAGATAACTAAATATTAAATATCCCTGCTCGGTACGTGTAGACTGGAATTTTATTACCAACAAATAATAAAAGGGAGTCCGGCTTTGAAAGCCCGCGTGTATGCTTGCATTTATGTAAGAAACCCATAAGCTTTCAACACGACACCCACCTGTGCAAACAGGTATTAAAAATCCAATCATCTTGCGGCTTATAGTGGGGGATTTTTTTATAATATTTTAATCTCTTAAGGAAAGGCTCTTAAGAGATTTTTTCTTGATATTTAAATACAAATATAGTAAAATTTTTATGAGGTGTATAAAATGAAAATAAAAGAACTAATTAATTATGGAAAAAAACTATTAGTAGAAAATGAAATACAAGATAGTACTATAATAGCAAAAACACTAGCAGAATATATTTTGAAAATGGATAGAATGCAAATTGTAATAAATGAAGAAAAAGAAATAGATGAGCGAGAAAAAACAAGGTATTATTTAGCATTAATAGAAATTATACAAGGAATGCCAATTCAGTACATAACAAATAAACAAGAATTTATGAACTTAGAATTCTATGTAGATGAAAATGTACTAATACCACAGCCAGATACAGAAATTTTAGTAGAAGAAGTAATAAATATTGCAAAGCAAAAAAAAGAGGATATACAAATACTAGATATATGCGCAGGAAGTGGTGCTATAGGAATAGCAATTAGTAAAAATATAGAAAATGCACATATAACAATGTCAGATATAAGCGAAGAAGCTATTAAAATAGCGAAGCAAAATAGTGAAAAACACATAAAGTCAAGTAAAATAGAATTTGTACTATCAAATATGTTTGAAAACATAACGAAAAAATATGATATTATAGTTTCAAACCCACCATACATAGAAAATAGTATAATAGGAACTTTGCCAGTGAATGTACAAAAGGAACCTATAATAGCATTAGCAGGAGGAGAAGATGGATTGAAATTCTACAGAATATTAGCAGACCAAGCATATAAATTTTTAAATGATGAAGGCTATTTGTGTATGGAAATAGGATATGACCAAAAGGAAAAAGTAATAAACTTAATAAATGACACTGACAAGTACAAAGAAATATATTCAAAAAAGGATTTAGCAGGAAATGATAGGATAGTTGTAGCGAAAGCGAAAAAATAAGATTAAATTTAAAGGAGCAATAAAAATTTTGCTCCTTTAAAATTTTTATTGCTCCTAAAAAACATATGTGATATACTAAAGAAAAAACATTAGGAGGAAGCAAAAGTGTTAAAAAATACGAAAGAAGATAACAAAGCAATAGAAAAAAAGCTAAAAAGTATAGGATTAGATTTAGAAAATATACCAGAATGCTTACTAAGTATAGAAAAAATAAAATATAAACCATTAAAAACATATGAAGATAATAATTATAAAGTATATAAATATGTAAATATAAAAGATATAGAAATATTAATAACACCTTCAGATAGGTTAGATGATTTAAATCAAAAACTAAAAAGAGCCTTGCCACTTGCATTTTATTTAAAATCAGAAAGTGAAGAAACATTAGAGCAATATACTACTTTCTTAAATATGATAAGAAAATTAAACTTAGAAAAATTAAAAAGTATAGAGCAAGAGCAAAAGTTACTGGGTAAAGACATACCATATGAAATAAAATATAAAAATAATTATATATGGCAAATATATTACTCTGAAATAGAAAATAAATATTTCATGTTATTCTCTAGTAATGAAAATAATGCAGAAGCTTTATTCTATTTAATAAAGAAAAAAATAGCAATGCAAAAGTCGAAAAAGAACGAAAAAATATATGTTCCAATAACTCATATGGAATACTCAAATAAGAATTTAAAGAAAAGTGAAATTGCAGATTTAGAGAACTATCTATGGTTTTTCACAAAAGAATGGCCAAGTATATATGAAGTATATAATCAAAATGGCGAGCAAAGTATAGAAATATTAGGAAAAGCAGTAGTATATGAAAAAGTAAAAAGTATGTATAAAATAACATTAGAAAATAAAGAGAAAGCAAGTGAGCAATTTAAGCTATTAAAAGCACTTTTTATTTTACAATCAACAGATGGAATGGAATATAACTTTAAAACAATAATAAATGAAAGAGGAAGTTTAGATTTTTGCTATAATTTAAAGAAAATAACATATGAAAATTTGCCAGAATTTATAAGACAAGAAGTGCAAGTTAAACAAGAAAAAATGAATAAAACATTTAGTGAAAATATATTAAATGCTGAAAGGTTAGAACTACTAAAAGAAACACTAAAAAAGCAAAAAGAAGAATATTTACTAAAGGAAAAACAAATAACAAATTTTTTAGAATGTAAAAAAAGTTTTTTTGGAAGAGTTAAATATTTCTTTAAAAAAGATAATAAAACAAATAAATTAAAAGAAATAAAACAAATGCCAGAAAATGAAGAAAAAAGTATAGAAATAGGTTCTATAGAGCAAATAGAAACGAAAGACTTTTACACAATAGAAGACCTGCTAAAAATATGTGAAACACTAAGTAAAGAAGAAACAAAGCTAAAAAATATGCAAATGGATATAAAAGCATTAGAAAATAAAAAAGAAAATTTAGAAAGAAAAATACAAAATGCAACTTTATACATAAATGAAATAGAAAGCCATAAAAAGAGTATATTTGACTTTTGGAAGTTCACAAACAAAGACGAAGTAACACTTCTTAATGAAGGAGAACAAAAAGAAAATGAAAAGAAAAACATTTTAAAAAGAAAGTTTGACTATGAAGAAGACCTAGAAGAGTTTGGAAAAAAAGTGGATTTAAAACAAAGAGAAATATTTACTAAAAATGAATGTGACGCAATGTTTGCACTACTTAATGACTTACCAACTTTTAATATACTAAATAAAGAAAAAATACTAAAAAAAGATATTAACCAAATAGAAAAAAGATTAAAAATACTAAAACAAGAATATAATGAAAATGTAGAAGAAATTGCAGGAAAAGATTTTGACATATTTGGAAACATAGCACAAGACAAAACAAAAATAAAAATTTTAAACAATGTAAAACACAGAGAAGTCGAAAAAGATAAATTTAATATTTTAGCTGTAAATAATGATACAACAGTAGAAGAATATAAAGAAAACTTAGATAATTATAGAAAACTATTAAAAGAAAGTATGCGGAAAAATGCAAAGCATAGAAGATATAGCTATTTATAAACTAACTAGTGAAGAAAGTTTAAATGAAAAAACTTTTGAAATATTAAATATAAATCCAAGAGAAGAAATAGAAAGTGGTTGTGATAATAAAGAAAAAGTGCATTTATTTAAGTTAAATGTGAAAGAAAAAATGCCTGTAATGTTTTACACAAACATAATTTTTTACGACAACCTAAATAGAACACTCCCAGAAGGGATGGACATAGGAAGCAAAGTTTTAATTGACTTATCTAAGTTTGAAATAAAGTTAATTTCTAGAAAAGACTTTTACATAAATATATTAGAAAACGAATTCAAAAATGAAATAAAACTAATCCAAGTATATGAATACGACTTAGAAATCAGAAAATAACATGTAAAAAAGACAGGACAGTAGCATTGGGGACGGTTCGTAATCGGAAACAAGATAGAGCAAAACCACAAGTAAAAAACAAAAATAATCTAGCTAGATTAGGAACTGTCCCCAACGCGGAAAAAAGCAGTAACCCAAAAATAAAAGAAAGGAGAAAAGACAATGATAAAAAGAGCTATAATAATCGTTTTAGATGGCTTTGGAGTGGGTTCGCTTCCAGACGCTGATAAATATGGAGATAAAGGAAGCAACACCCTAAAAGGCATATATGATAAATGCAAACCACATCTACCAAACATGAAAAAAATGGGACTTTATAATATAGAAGGAATAGGAATACCAGAAAAAGAAGAAAGTCCTATTGGAGCATTTGGCAAACTAGCAGAAAAATCAGTAGGAAAAAATAGCCCAGTAGGACATTGGGAAATAGCAGGTCATATAACAAATCCAGGCTTTACAACATATCCAAAAGCATTCCCACAAGAAATGATACAAGAATTTATAGAAAAAACAGGTATTAAAGGCATACTATGTAATGAAGTAGGTTCAGGCACAGAAATACTAAAACGTTTTGGAGAAGAACACATAAAAACAGGTTATCCAATAATATACACATCAGCAGATAGTGTATTTCAAATAGCAGCACATGAAGACGTAATACCAGTAGAAGAACTATATAAAATGTGCAAAATAGCAAGAAAAATGTTAAATAAGCCAGAATACAATGTAGGAACAGTTATAGCAAGACCATTCATAGGAACAACAAGTAATAACTTTACTAGAACATATAACAGAAAAGACTTTGAAAGTAATACTTTTGGAAAAACAATGTTAGACATAATAAGTCAAAAAGGCAAAGAAGTAATTTCAATAGGAAAAATAGAAGACCTATTTAGCCTAAGAGGAATAACAAGTCACTACCATACAGAAGGAAATAAAGACGGAATAGAAAAAACGATAGAAGAAACAAAGAAAAACACAGAAGGCTTAATATTCACAAACCTAGTAGACACCGACATGTTATACGGTCACAGAAACGATGTAGAAGGTTACTCAAAAGCACTAGAATACTTTGACAGCAAACTACCAGAAATAATGAAAAATATGAAAGAAACCGACATGCTAATAATAACTGCTGACCACGGAAACGACCCAACAACACCAAGCACAGACCATTCAAGGGAATATATACCAATGCTTATATATGGAAAACAAATAAAAGAAAATGTAAATGTAGGAACAAGAGATACTTATGCAGATATATCAGCAACAGTATTAGATATATTAGAATTAGAGAAATTAGAAAATGGTGAAAGTTTTAAAAAAGAAATATTAAAATAAGAAATAAAGGGTCTGTAAAAAAAGTCCATTAGAAAAATAAGATTCGAGTTAAAATTATAACTCAAATCTTATTTTTCTAATGGACTTTTTTACAGACCTAGTATAAGACAATTATTAAATAAAACCCTCTAAAACCTTGACAAATACAGTAAATAAATATACAATAAGCCTAGTTTAAAAAGAATAAAAAATATGTAGGAGAAGGATTTTAATGGAATATATAAAAACATTATGGAAAAACAAAAAAATGGTATGGCAACTAGGAAAAAGTGACTTCAAAAATAGATTTGCAAGTACAAGCCTAGGTACGATATGGGGTTTTTTACAACCATTTGTATTTATGATAACATATGTAATTGTATTTGAAAGTATATTAAAAACTAGAAGTAGTGGGGACTACCCATATGCAGTATGGTTTATACCAGCAATGGCAATGTGGCAAACTTTAAATGATATGATAATGAGTGCAAGCGGTTCAATAAGGGCATATAGTTATTTAGTAAAAAAAGTAGTATTCCCAGTAGATATAATACCAAATATATCAATAGTAGCATCAAGTTTTGTAGGAATATTTTTATTCTTAGTTTCAGTAGGAGTATGTATATTTTTTAAACGTCCACCAAATATATTAACACTAATATATATAATATTTGCAATGTACTGTTTTGTAATAGCATTTACAAGATTTACATCGGCAATAACAACAATAATACCAGACTTTGGGAACTTACTAGGAATAGCAATGCAATTATTTTTCTGGTTCACACCAATAATATGGAACTTAAGCATGCTTGCAGAACATAATACAATATTGAAACTAATACAATGTATGCCATTTACTTATTTAGTAACAGGAATGAGGCAAGTATTTATAAATGAAACAAATATAATAACAGGTAGTAATGGAATATATACAATAATATTTTGGGCAATAACAATTATTCTATTTATATGGGGAAACAGCATATTCAAAAGAAACAAAAAAGATTTTGCAGATGTATTATAATAGATAATTAATTATTGTGATATAGCTAGAAAACCAAACAAAATAGAAAAGAAGGTAAAAATGGAAAATATTATAGAAATTGAAAACTTAACTAAAAGTTATAAAATGTATAAAGGGAAAAAGTCAAGACTATTAGAAATGATAATTCCAAAATATAATAACCATACAAACTTTAATGCACTAGAAGGTTTAAATTTAGAAGTAAGAAAAGGTGAAATATTAGGAATACTAGGAAGAAATGGAGCAGGAAAATCAACACTTTTAAAAATAATAACAGGAGTTACAGTTCCTACTTCACGGAAATTTAAAAATAAACGGAAAAATAAGTTCACTATTAGAACTAGGAACAGCCTTTAATATGGAACTTACTGGGGAAGAAAATATATACCAACATGCACAAGTAATGGGAATTTCAAAAGAAGAAATAGAAAGCAAAAAGCAAGAAATAATAGACTTTGCAGATATAGGAGATCACCTAAGCCAACCAGTAAAAACATATTCATCAGGAATGTTTGCTCGTCTTGCATTTGCATGTGCAATAAATGTAGACCCAGATATTTTAATAGTAGACGAAGTTTTATCAGTAGGCGATATGGCATTCCAACTAAAATGTTTTAAAAAGTTTGAAGAATTCAAAAAAAGAGGAAAAACAATACTTTTCGTAACACATAATGTATCAGATGTACTTAAAAATTGTACAAGAGTTATAATATTGCAATCACGGAAAGAAAACATATGATGGAGATGTTAAAGAAGGAGTAGAACTTTATAAAAAAATAATAACAGGAAATTATAAAAATCCAAGTCCTGATAAAAATAAAGAAGAAGTGCAAACTAAAAAAGAAAATGAAATAGAAGACAAAAATAGCTGGAAAAATAACTTTAATCAAAATCCAAATTTAATAGAATATGGAAATAAAGATGCAGAAGTTATAGATTATGGAATATTTGATGAAGAAGGAAACTATTTAAATGCAGTAGATAACTCAAAAACTATTTGTTTAAAATCTAAAATTAAATTCAACAAAGAAGTAGACAACCCAATATTCACAATGACAATAAAAAACTTTAATGGAATTGAAATTGCAGGAACAAATTCAATGATAGAAAAGATATATCCAGGTAAATTTACAAAAGGAGATATAGTTATAGCAGAATTTAAGCAAAAACTTCCAATAGCACCAGGACCATATACACTATCATTTAGTTGTACACATATAAATGCAAAAGGAGAACTTGAAGTATTAAATAGAAAATATGAAGCACTATTAGTAGAAGTTATATCTAGTAAAGATTGTGTAGGAATTGTTAAACTAGATACAAAAATGAATATAGAAAGAGTGAAATAAATGAAAAATAAGAAAAAAGTATTAGTAATAATATTAGTACTAGCAGTTCTTTTTATAATAAGCATAATTGTATATAATATACAAAATAGTAGAAAAATAGAATTAACACAATTATCAAACCACTCAAAAACACAAATGATGGGATATATAATAAAAACCAAAAATGATAAGATGATAATAATAGATGGTGGGTTATCAGCAGACACTGAGAATCTTATGAATTATATTTCAAAAAATAATAATAAAGTAGATTATTGGTTTTTAACTCATAATCATAATGACCATGTAACAGCATTTACAGAAATTGCAAAAAAGGAAAATGTGGAAATAGATAATATATATGTATCTTTAAATGAAAAAGAATGGTATGAAGAACACGAAAAAGCTAGAGCGGAATTTTCAAGTTATTTAATAGATTTGCTAAATGAAGAAAATATAAAGCAAAAAGTAAAAGAGCCAACTTTAAACGAAAAAATACAAATAGATGGAATAGAAGTAGAAATTTTAGGAATTAGAAACCCAGAAATAATAGAAAACCCTGGAAACGAGCAAAGTATGGTAATAAAATTTAATACAGGAAAACAAAGTTTACTTATACTTGGGGACACAGGAGTAAAATCAAGTGAAAAATTACTGAAAAATCAGAAAGATAAATTAAAAAGTGATATAGTACAAATGTCACACCATGGACAGCTAGGTGCAACAAAAGAACTATATAAAGAGGTAGCACCTAAAATATGCCTATGGCCAACTACTGACTGGTTATGGGACAATGATATGGGAACAGGAAAAGACTCTGGACCTTGGAAAACACTAGAAACAAGAAAATGGATGGAAGAACTAGGAGTTATACAAAATTATATAGAAAAAGATGGAGATATAACGATAAAAATAAAATAAGGCAAATTGTAATAATGTTTATTATAATAAAAGGAGAAAGTATATGCCAAATAATACAAATATATTAAAATGGTATCCATTTAAAGAAAATTCTAAAGTATTAGAAATTTATAATGAAAATAGTATAATAGAAAAATTAGAAAAAAAGATAAATATAGAGAAATGTTCTATCACAAAATTAAAATTAGAAGGAGAATACGATTACATTACATTAATAGGAACATATGAATATGCACCTACTATATATGAAGGAAATAAGCCATATTCAAATTTTCTAAAAAACTTAAAAAAACACTTAAAACCAGATGGAAAAATATTATTAGCAATAGATAATAGATTAGGAATTAAATATTTTGCAGGAGCCAAAAGTGAGTATTATAATAAGATATTTGAAGTAGTAGAAAGCGAAATAAGAGAGAAAAGACCAAACTTACTTTTAAAAAGAGAATTAGAAAAATTTATAAATGAAGCAGGATTTAAAAATTATAAATTTTATTATCCACTACCAGACTATGTTAATACCAATACAATTTTTACAGATGACTTTTTACCAAAATCAAATCACAGTAAAATTGTATATCCAGTAAATTATGGTGAAGAAAGCATAATTATATTTAATGAAATAAATGTAATGAAGCAAATATGTGACAATAATAAATTTGCAGACTTTACAAATTCATATTTGGTAGAAATATCAAATGAAGAAATAAACAATGATATAAAATTTATAAATTATAATATATTCAGAAAAGATAAATATAAATTAGCATTAATTATGGGAAAAGAAAATGTAGAAAAATACGCAGAAACCCAAAAAGCAAAAAAACATATAGAAAATATAAGTAAATATATAGAGAATTTAGAACACTTAGGATTTAAAGTTTTAGAAAAAGTAGAAAATGACAAAATAATAAGTAAGATTGCAAATTCAGAAGAACTAGATAAAAAAATAGTTTCAAAAATAAAAGAAGAAAACATAGAAGAAGCATATAAAGAGATAAAAAATTGGTATTCATATATAAAACAAAGATTACAAAAAGAATTAGCAAAAGGAGAAAACATATTTGAAAAATATAAAATAGAAATACCAAATCAAATAAAAGAAAAGATGCAATTTATAAAAAATGGATATATAGACCTATCTTTTGAAAACGTATTTTGTGAAGATGAATATGTATTTTATGATCAAGAATGGTATTTTGAAAATGTACCATTAGAGTTTATTTTATATAGAGCAATAAACAATTTATATAACTATAATGTTAGCAAAATAGAACAAAAGCTTAATAGAAAAGATATACTTGAAAAATTTAATTTAACTACATTTATACCATATTTTGAAGAATTAGAAAGCAAAATACAAAAAGAAATATTAGATGAAGAAACAGTAAATGAATATAGAAATAGATTAAGTAAATATAATGTAAATTTACAAGAATTAATTACAGATAATAAAGAATTAACAAAACAATTTTTAATATTAAAAGAGCAAAAAGAAAAATTAGCAAAAGAGAAAGAAGAAATAGAAAACAAATATAACATATTACTAAATGAATATAATACATCTCGTGCATGGAAAGTTATAAAAGGGTTTAGAAGTTTTTTAGGAAGGAAATAGTAAAATGAATTTAAGACTTAAAGTTAGTATAGTAGTAGAATTTTATAAAAAAAATGGCTTAAAAACAACTATAAAAAAGATATTAACAAAAATGAAAAAGATAATTTTTTCTTCATTTAAAGAGCACAAATTTGAAAAAGAAGAAGCAGAAAACTATAAATTATGGATAAAAAATAATGAGCCAAATGAAGAAGAACTAGAAAAACAAAGAAATACTAAGTTTGAGTATGAACCTAAAATAAGTATAATTGTGCCAATGTATAACACAAAAGAAAAGTATTTAAAAGAATTAATAGATTCTGTAATAAACCAAACATACACAAACTGGGAATTATGCTTAGCAGATGGAAGTAATGAAAAAAGAGAATATGTAGAACCATTAGTTAATTTAGATAAAAGAATAAAATACAAATTTCTAAATGAAAATAAAGGAATATCTGAAAACTCTAATGAAGCATTAAAACTAGCTACACGGTGATTATATGGCATTACTTGACCACGATGATATTTTGCCAATATTTTCGTTATATGAAATAGTAAAAGTAATTAACCAAGATAAAGAAGCGGAATTTATTTATACAGATGAAGATAAACTACTAGAAGAAAAAGAAAATAGAATGGGACCACACTTTAAGCAAGATTATGCACCAGATACATTAATGAGTTATAATTATATTTGTCACTTCTCAATATTCAAAAAAAGCCTAATAGATAAATTAGGAGGTTTTAGAAAAGAATTTGATGGAAGTCAAGACTATGACTTAATATTTAGAGCAGTAGAGCAAGCAAATAAGATTATACATATACCTAAAATACTATATCATTGGAGGATAAATGTAGATTCAGTAGCATCAAGTGCAAGTGCAAAACCATATGCATATGAGGCAGCAATAAAAGCAATATCAGCACACCTACAAAGAATAGGAGTGAAAGCAAAAGTAGAGCACGCACAAATTTTAGGAATGTATAAAATAGATTACGAAGTAATAGGAAACCCAAAAGTATCAATAGTAATATTAAATAGAGACCATAAAAAAGATTTAAAAAGATGCATAAATAGCATTATAAATAAAACTACTTATAATAATTACGAAATAATAGTTGTAGAAAACAATAGTGGGACAAAAGAAATATTTGACTATTATAAAGAAATAGAAAAATTAGAAAAAGTTAAAATAGTAGAATATAAAGAAAAAGGCTTTAATTATTCTAAACTAAATAACTTAGGAGTACAAAATTCTAATCGGAGAATATATCGTACTACTAAATAATGATACACAAATAATAACACCAAATTGGATAGAAACAATGCTTGGAAATTGCCAGAGAGAAGATGTAGGAATTGTTGGAGCAAAACTACTATATAAAAATAAAAAAGTACAACATGGAGGTGTAGTACTTGGTTTAACAGGAATAGCGGGACATATTAATTTAGAATTAGACGAAAACGAACCAGGCTATATGGCAAGAAATATAATAGCTCAAAACTTTAATAGCGTTACAGGAGCAATGATGATGCTATCAAAGAAAGATTATGAAGAAGTAGGAGGTTTAGATGAAAACTTCCCAGTAGCATATAATGATGTAGATTTATGTTTAAAAATAAGAAATAGAAATAAAGTAATTGTAATGAATCCATTTGCTAGGGCATATCATTTTGAATCAAGAACAAGAGGATATGAAACATCAAATGAAAAAATAGAGAGGTTAGAAGAAGATGCAAAAAGACTAAAAAACAAATGGAAACAATTTTTGGAAAAAGAGGACTCTTATTTTAATATAAACTTTAGACATGATACTTCAATTATTAGAATAAGACCAGACAAAGCAATAAAATAAAATGGAGAAGAAAATGAAAAATAAAAAGAATATAGTAATACTAATATTTGGTATATTTATAACAGTTATGTTTTTTACATATCAAGTGGTAATAACTTATGATACTTCACACTATTTATGGCTTACAAGCCTGCTTAATAAAGGTGGAGACTTTAGCACATGGGACGTAGCAAGAGGACCAGTATTTCCAATGTTTATAAGAATTTGTAATATAATATTTGGGCATAATACAAACGGATTATTAGCAGGAATGTTCATATTTTATATATTAATGCTAGTTGGCTGTTATTTAATATATAAAGATACTATAAAAGATGAAGAACACTGCAATAAAAAAGTAAAATATATATTATTGTTTTTATTCTTACTATTAGTTGTTTTTAACCCTATGATAATAGGGTATTATCATACACTACTTACAGAATTTGTAGGAATGACTCTTAGCATAATTGGGTGCTACTTAGCTTGGAAATGGATGGATGTAAACTTTAAAGAAAATAAAGAAAAGTATAGTATATATACCTTGGCATTAGCTATATTAAATGCTATTGCATGGCAATTAAAACAGCCATATGTAACTACAATACTATTTCCAATAATCATAGCAAGCATAATATCTTTGGTAAGAAATGTAAGTTTGAAAAATTTTTTGCAAAGATTAGCAACACTTATAGTATGCGTCATTATGTTAATAACTAGTATAAAAATATGGAATGTAATACTTGAAAAAAATAATGTTACTATTAAGGAAAATAGAACATCAGCAGGATTTTTCGCATCAGGAATTTTAGGGGGAATGACAAATTATAATATTCAAGATATAGAAGATTTTGATACTGCTCAAGAAATAGAAGAAAGTACAAAAATTCCTGAGGAAGATAAAGTTAAAATAAAAGATATACTAGAAGATAAATCTGAATATAAAGCATATTTAGTAATAGATACAAATAAAGAAAAATATGAAATTGTATATCTAAAAGAAAATGTAATATCAACAACAGAAGCAATTAGTTTTTTACTAAGTTCATTAGTAAAAGACCCAAAAGCTATAATAGGAGGATATGTTTCAAATTATTTAGCAACAATAAGTATACATGATATTGACTTTATAGGAAATAAAATAGAAATTTCCAAAAATATAAATTTTATAACTACAAAAGAAATAGAGGCAATAGGATATAAAATTTATAATTATGGAAAAGAAAATGTATTTTATTTATCACCAGAATATGAAATATATGCAGAAGAATATAGAAGTATAAATAAACCAATAATTAATGTAAATAGGGTAATGAAAAAATTACAAATGCCAATGGCAATAACTATGAAAATAAGTTATTTAGCATTACCAATTTTAGTAATATGTAGCATAATAGCTGTATTTGTAACAAAGAAAAGATATAATGAAAAATATTGCAGAATTATAGATATAATAACAATTTTATATACATTTAGCCTATTACACATTTTAGTACATAGTATACTAGGTGCAGTAATAGACAGATACACAATGCCAGCTTTAATAACTACATTTATGGGGATATTACTTAGTATATATGCTATTATATATAGAAAAAAATATAAAAATCAAATTTAAGAATTTCCAAGAGATTAAAATTGCAAAAAAGTATAGAAATTCCAACTGCAAAAAATAAAAAGTTTATGGAATGTTTAGAAAGGAAGAAAAAAGACATATGAAAAAATGTGATATAATAATTCCAATTTATAATTCACCAGAATGGGTAAAGATGTGTGTATATGCATTATACAAAAATACCCCAGAAGAATATATAGGAAAAGTAATTTTAATGAATGATAATTCAGATGAATTAACCTGTAATTGTATAGAAAACTTAAGTAAGAAATATGAAAAAATAGAAGTATATAAAAATGAAGAAAACTTAGGTTTTATAAAAAATGTAAATAAAGGAATGGACAAAACAACATCAGATTACATTTTACTACTAAACACAGACTGTTTAGTATCTGAAAATACAATTCCAAAATTAATTAACCATATGGAGCAAAATGAAAAAATTGGACTAATATGCCCAATTTCTAGTAATGCAGCAAACCTATCATATGACATTCCAGAAAATTATAGTTATATGCAAGTAAACGAATTATTCTATAAAAACTTTAAAGGAATGAACTTTGATGCTTGTACAGTTGTAGGAAATTGTTTAATGATTTCAAGAAAATGTATGGAAAAAACAGGATACTTAGATGAAATATATGGTATGGGTTATGGAGATGAAACAGACTACCAATTTAAAGCACATAAACAAGGCTTTGAAGCAAAAGTTGCAATTGACACATATGTATATCATAAATCTGAAGTTTCATTTGGGACAAGCCCAGAAAAACAAAAAAGGCTAGAACATAACAGAAAAATATTCTTTGAACGTTGGGGAGAAGAATATAATAAAAAAATGCAAGAATATATAAAAAATGATCCAATTGAATATATAAAAAACAACTTAAAAATAGAAGAAAAACCATCACCAGAAGTATTATTCTTTTTACCAGATATACATCAAAATGCGGGTGGAGTACATATGGTTGTAGATATTGTAAATTATTTGAATATAAATGGATGTTTTGCAAATATTTTAACTGAAAGAATACACGAATATAAAGAAATTATGTTATTCACACCGACATTTATGAAAAATATAAAAACTATTTCACCTAAATGTATAGTAGGAACAATATATCCAACAATATTCTTTTGTGAAGCAATAGCAAAACATTTTGATATTCCATCAGTCAATTTTATGCAAGGATATGAACCATGTTTTGATAATGGAGAAATATATAGTTGGGCAGAACTTGCATGTAGAAATAGCCAAAATATTTTAGCCATATCAGAATTTTTAAAAGAAAAATGTAAAGTCAATTTTGGGAAAGATGCAATTGTAATACCAAACAATATTAATATAGATTTATTATATAATCACAAAAAGGAAACATCAAAAACAAAACAAATAACAATGGTATTTAGAGATAACTTTCCAAAAGGAGATTTCTTGCTTAATGAAATACTAAAAAAGTTAACTTTAAAAGATTATAATATTGAAATAAATGTTATATATATGAGGGAAATAATGTTTCCTATAAATAATAATGATGAAAATATAAAAGTAAACTTTTATAAAGGTCCATTAAACAGAAAAGAAGTTAGTAAAATACTATTTAATACAGACATTTTTATAGATGCATCATTAATGGAAGGTTTTGGGTTAATGGCATTAGAAGCAATGGCAGCAGGAGCAGTTCCAATAGTATCTGAATCTTTTGGAATAGATGAGTATGCTGCCGACAAAGAAAATTCATTTATAATAAAAGAAGTAAATAATGTAGATAAATACATGGAAAAAGTAGAGTATCTATTAAACAATGAAGAAATACTAGAAAATATGAGTAAAAAGGCACAAGAAAAAGCATTAGAATTTGATATAGATAAAAATATAAACAAATATATACAATATTTTAGAACAGTAGAAAAACAAGAAATTAAACTAACAAATAAAGAACAAGCAGAGTCTAAAAAATGGTATGTAAATGAAGAAAAGCTTTTTAAAGGAAAAGAAGTTTCAACAGAGCAAATGAGTAGAAAAAGAAGAATATATCATAAAATATTAAAAATGTTTCCAAAAGGACTAAAAACAAAAGTTAAATTAACATTAAAAAAATTAATAGATGAATAAGAGGAGAAAACATGAAAGTACTATTAATAATACCAGCATATAACGAGGCAGAAAATATAGAGAAAACAGTAAAAGATGTGGTAACAAATACAAATTATGATTATATAGTTATAAATGACTGTTCAAAGGATAATACAAAAGAAGTATGTGAAAGAAATAACTTTCACATGCTTTCACTACCTATAAATTATGGCTTAACATCAGCCATACAAGTAGGAATGAAATATGCATATCAAAATAATTATGATATAGCAATTCAATTTGATGGAGATGGTCAACATCAAGCAAAATATTTAAAAGACTTAGTAAAAGAAATAGAAAGTGGCAATTGTGAAATTGCAATAGGTTCAAGATTTGTAAATAAAAAGAAACCTTTTTCATTAAGAATGTTTGGAAGTATGATAATATCAATATGTATAAAATTAGTAACTGGTAAAAAGGTAAAGGATACTTCATCAGGAATGAGAGCCTATAATAAATATGCAATAGAACAATTTGCTAAAAATCATAGCTTAACGCCAGAACCAGATACGTTAGTATATATGATGAAAAAAGGAATGACAGTAAAAGAAGTGCAAGTAGAAATGAGCGAAAGAGAATTTGGAGAAAGTTATTTAACACTTTTTAAATCAGCAGAATATATGCTAAATGTTGTATTTTCAATTTTGTTTATTCGTTCTACTACTAAGAAAAAGGGAGGTAAATAAAATGTCAATAACATTAAGAGTATTATTAATTATAGCTTCATTTTTTTCTTTTCTATTATGTTTAAAAAGAATAAAACAAGAAAAATTGAAAATAACAAATTCAGTTGTATGGATGTTAGGTAGTTTATCATTAGTATTAATGGCGGTATTTTCAAATGTAGTAGAATGGATAGCTGTAAAACTTGGATTTATTGCACCAGTTAACTTTGTTTTTTTAGTAATGATAGCATTTTTATTAATGCAAACTTTTATAGATAATATTAGAATATCAGCATTAAATGAAAAAATAAAAGATTTAAATCACTATATAGCTTTAAAAGAACTAGAAGATGAAGATAAATAATATAAAGGAGAAAGAAAAAGTGAGAATAGGAATAGATTTAACATGGCTTAAGCCTCAAAAGTCAGGAGGAGTAGAATCGTATGCTAAAAACTTGTTAGATGGATTTGTTAAATTAGAAGATGATAATGAATATGTACTATTTTTAGCAAAAGATAATAGTCAATATTTAACTGATTATTTTAAAAACGATAAATTTACGTTTGTTACTTGTAATACATATGCTGAAAAAGTTAAACAACACTTAATATGGCAAAACCTTTTTGAATATAGAATACTAAGAAAGAATAATATAGATTTTTGTTTTTTTCCAGTATATGAAATGCCAATATATAAATGTAAAAAAATAAAAAATGTAACAACAATTTGTGATATTCAAGCATACCATTATCCAGAATATTTTTCGCAATTAGAAAATATATGGTTCAGGATTGGATGGCAAAGAGCAATTTTATGTTCTAATAAAATAGTTGCAATAACAGACTACACAAAACAAGATTTAATGGAACACTTTAAACATAAAAATAATATAGAAACAATATATGTTCCAATTACATTGAAAGATTCAGAAATAGAAGATTTTAATTTGATAAAAGAAAAATATGATATAGAACAAAATGAGTATTATTATACAGTTTCATCAATGTATAAACACAAAAATTTAATTACACTAATAAAAATGATGAAAGAACTAAAAAATAAAGATTTAAAGATACCAAAAAAACTAGTTATTTCAGGAGTAGGCGGACCAAATAAAGAAAAATTAATAGAAACCATAAAACAGATGGGGGTTGAAGAAAATATTGTTATAACTAACTTTGTTTCAAATAGTGAAAGAAATTCACTAATAAAAAATAGCAATGTATTCCTATTTCCTAGTATATTTGAAGGATTCGGAATGCCACCAATAGAGGCAATGAATTTAGGAACAAAAGTTATAACAACAAATTGTACATCTATACCAGAAGTTACTAAAGGCAAATGTAATTATGTACAAGATCCATTTAACGAAAAAGAGTGGATAGAAGAAATAGAAAAAGTTCAAAATGATAAGCCAGAAAAAATTACATTTGATGAATATAACAATGAAATAATAGCTAGAAAATATTTAGATTTATTTTATGAAATAAATAAAAGAAAGTGATATGATGGAAAAAAATATACGAAGAAAAAATGTAATATGGAATATAATAGGAGCAACGGCTAACGCATTTAATTCATTATTTTTTGCAGTTATTGTAACAAGAATAAATGGAGTAAATGATGCAGGTATATTTACATACTCATTTGCAACAGCATGTTTACTTTATATGATAGGAGTATATGCAGGAAGAACCTTCCAAGTAACAGATGTTAGTAAAAAAAATTCAGATACAGACTATATTTATAATAGAATAATAACTTGTATAATTATGATATTAGTTTCAGTAGGCTTTGTAATAATAAAAGGATATGATATATATAAATGTATAATATTTATACTATTATGCTTGTTTAAATGTATAGAAGCCTTTTCAGAAGTTTTATATGGTGTAATTCAAAAAAATGGTTATTTATATAAAGTCCGGAATATCGATGTTTATAAAAGCAATTATAGCAGTGATATTATTTACAATAATAGATATAATAACCAAAAATCTAGTAATATCATGTATTAGTATTATAGTAGTTAATGTAAGTTTTATACTTTTATATGATTGCAAAAATATAAAACAAGTGAATTTAATTAAAACTAAATTTTCAAACAATGCTAATTTTAGATTATTTAAAATAGGCTTTTTTACATTTGTACTTACATTTTTAGGAATATATTTAATAAATGCACCAAGATATGCAATAGATGATATACTAACAAATGATTTACAAACAATATTTGGAATAATAATAATGCCAGCAACATTTATGGGACTTTTAGGCCAATATATTATTCAACCATGTCTAACTAAAATTTCAGAAGATATAGAAAACAAAAAATATAAAAGTTTAAAAAGTATAATAAGAAAATTAGTAATAATGATAATAGTTTTAGGAATATTAGTAACTTTAGTCGCAAGTTTTCTAGAAGTACCTGTATTAGAAATAGTATATGGTATTGAACTAAATAATTATTTTGAAAGTATGATGATAATAATAGTAGGGTCTATATTATATAGTTTAAGTACAATATTGTCTGCAATATTAATAGCAATGAGAAAAACATCATACCAAGCAATAATATATACTATAACATCAGTCATCGCAACAATTATGGCATACAAATTAGTAGAAAGAATGCAAATAAAAGGTGCAAGTATTACGTATTTTATAACAATGTTAATAGTATGTGCTGCATTTTTAATTTATACAACTATTAATATGAAAAAATATAAAAGGGAATGGGAAAGCGAATGAAAATATCAATAATAACAGTAACATATAATTCATCAAAAACATTAAAAGATACTTTAGAATCAGTATTAAAGCAAACATACAAAAATTACGAACACATTATAGTAGATGGGCTATCAAAAGACAATACTATGCAAATTGTAAAAGAATATGAAGAAAAATATAATGGAAAATTAAGATATATTAGCGAAGAAGATTCAGGGTTATATGATGCGATGAATAAAGGAATTAAAATGGCAGCAGGAGATATAATTGGAATACTAAATTCAGATGATATATATGCTCATGAAAATGTATTACAAGAAATAGTAGAAAAGTTTAAAGAAACAAATTGCACACGGAACATATGCAAACCTAATATTTATGGATGAAGAAACAATGAGTAAACCTCAAAGAATTTGGAATTCACCAAATGGAAAACTAGAAAATGGTTGGCACCCAGCACATCCTACACTATACTTGAAAAAAGAAGTATATGATAAAATAGGAGTATTCAATTTAAAATACAAAATAGCAGCAGATTATGATTTTATGATAAGAACAATTAAAGATAAAACCATAAAATTAGAATATATAAATGATTATATTATATATATGAGAGCAGGCGGAAAAAGTACTTGCCGGAATTAAAGGTTATATAAAAAATTTAAAAGAAGCGAATATAGTTTTGAAAGATAATAAAATAAAACATCCTTATATAGTAAATATAAAAAGGATATTAAAAACTATAAAACAAATGTTAAAATCAAAATAAAATTGATTCATAAAAATAAAAAAGGAGAAAATTTAAATGAAAAGTGCGTTAATCACAGGAATAACAGGACAAGATGGTTCTTACTTAGCAGAATTACTATTAGAAAAAGGATATAAAGTATATGGTCTAGTTAGGAGAAAAAGTAAGTTAGATTTAAACAACATAGAACATCTAAAAGAAAAAGTAGAAATTATATATGGAGATATGACAGACTTATCTTCATTAATTAGAGTAATGAAAATTTCTAATGCAGACGAAGTATACAACTTAGCTGCTCAATCGTTTGTTGCAACATCTTGGGAATCACCTATAACAACAGCACAAATAGATGCTCTAGGAGTAACAAATATGTTAGAAGCAATAAAAACAGTAAATCCTAAAGCAAGGTTTTATCAAGCCTCTACAAGTGAAATGTTTGGGTTAGTACAAGAAATACCACAAAAAGAAACAACACCTTTTTATCCTAGAAGTCCATATGGTGTTGCAAAATTATATGGGCATTGGATAACTAAAAATTATAGAGAAAGCTATGGATTATATGCTTGTTCAGGAATACTATTTAATCATGAATCAGAAAGAAGAGGCGAAGAGTTTGTTACAAGAAAAATAACAAAAGCAGTAGCTAGAATAAAAAATGGACTGCAAGAAGTATTAGAACTAGGAAACTTAGATGCCCAAAGAGATTGGGGACATTCAAAAGACTATGTAGAAGCTATGTGGTTAATGCTACAACAAGAAGAGCCAGATGACTATGTAATTTCAACAGGAGAAACACACCCAGTAAGAGAATTTGTAACTTTAGCTTTTAAAGCAACGGGAATGGAACTTGAATGGCATGGAAAAGGTGAAAATGAATATGCAACATTAAAAGGAACAGATAAAGTCTTAGTAAAAGTAAATCCTAAATTTTATAGACCAGCAGAAGTAGAGCTACTTATAGGAAACTGTTCAAAAGCAGAAAATAAATTAGGCTGGAAAAGAAAAATTAGTTATGAACAATTAGTAACATTAATGGTAGAAAATGATATGAAATTAATAGAGAATAAGTAGGTGAAGAATGAAAAAAGTATTAATTATAGGAGCATGTGGATTTGTTGGGAACTACTTAATAAAAGAATTAAAAAGTAATGAGTATGAAGTATTTGCATGTGATTTAAATAAAAAAGATGACATAGATAATGAAACTAAATTTTATAATCTAGACATTACAAACAAAGAACAAGTAGAAGAAACAATAGAAAATATAAAGCCAGATTATATAGTTAATTTAGCAGCAATAAGCTCAGTAGGGCTATCGTGGAATATCCCTGAAAAAACAATAAATGTAAATGTAATAGGAACAATAAATATTCTAGAAGCAGTACATAAAAAATGTCCTAAATGTAAAATATTATTAATAGGATCTGCTGAAGAATATGCCCCTAAAATGGAACCATTAAAAGAAGAAGATACAATAATTGGAAGTAATCCATATGGAATTTCTAAAATTGCACAAGAAAATTTTGCAAGATTATATAAAGAAAAATATAATTTAAATATAGTATGCACTCGTTCATTTAACCATACAGGAATAGGACAACAAGCACAATTTGTTATACCAAGCTTCTGCAAACAAATTGCTGAAATAGAGAAAAGTAATTGTAAAAGTGGAAGAATTTATGTTGGAAATTTATCAGCATATAGAGATTTTTCAGATGTTAAAGATATAGTAAAAGTATATAGATTATTATTAGAAAATGAAACAGAAGAAATGATATATAATGTTGGTTCAGGAAAAACATACAAAATAGAAGATTTACTAAAATATATAATATCACTTTCAAGTAAAGAAATAGAAATAGTAGTTGATAAAAATAAAATGAGACCAATAGATATACCATATATATGTTGTGACAATACAAAAATATCAAAATATTTTGATAATACAGACATAAAAGTGACAATAAAAGAAATGTATGAATACTTTGAAAAAGAATACGATAATAAAACTAACAAATCAATAGTATAGGGAAGGAATAAAAATGTTACTATTAATAACAATATCAAGATATCTGCTACTATATTTGATAATAATATCAGGAAGCATATTTATAGCAGATAAAGCAAACAAAAAGATAGAAAAATGTATAGCACCTAATATAGCTATAATAATTTTAACATTATACATATTTGGAATGTTTGAAATATTAAAATATGGAGTATATATAATTGGAGTTACCAATATTTTATTAGGAATATATACAATAATAAAGAAATGGAAGGACAAAGAAAATTTAAAAGAAAAAGTATTAACATCAGGTTTCGTATTTTTTAGTATAACATTTTTTATATTAATGATAACTACATACAATAAGAACTTAGTAGATTATGATCACTATTTATATAGAAGCTTTAACACAAAAGTAATGTATTATACAGACTGTATAAGTAGAGGTTTTCAAGCATTATACCCACCAGCAATAAATTTATTAGAATACTTTTTTATGAAAATATTAGGTATGTATGTACAGGGAATAGAAGCGTTTGCAGTACAAATGTTAGGATTTTCACTATTAATACCACTATTTGATAGAAAGCAAAATACAAAATTTATAAATTGGATTATAACAATTGCAATAGTTTGTATTCCAGCAATTTTAGCAAATTTAATATTTTATGAAAGTGCATATCCAGACGCATTACTAGGTTTAATAATAGGATATAGTATGTATATATTATTAACAGAACAAAACAACAAATTTAAAACATTTTCAGTAGCTTTAATATTATCAGTTGCAACAATAACTAAACCAGCAGGTTTTTATATTACAGCAATTATAATAGGAATGTACCTATTAGTACAATTGCTAAATAACAAATGTAATAAAAAAGAAAATATAAAAAAATTCTTCAAATCAAAGGAATTTAAAATAATACTTATATTAATATTATTAGTAGTATTTACATTTTTATCATGGAAAATATTTGTAAGAGTAAATAGTAAATATAACAAAGGAGTAAGAGGAACGGATACAGCAAGAGTAGGAGAAAGTAGTATAAACTATACACTAAAAAGTATTTTAACTACAACATTGGGATATTATGAAGAAAACCATGATTCAGCAGACTCAAACAATGACTTAATACCTAAAATATATGCTTCATATGCAACTATGGCACCAATAAGAATAACAATGTATGGTGTTATAGCAATAATAGCCATAAGTTCAATAATAATATATAAATATGTTATAAAAGAAGAAAATAAAAAGAAATATGCAAATGAGGTAATAGCTTTAACAGTAGGTTTAGCAATATATATAATATTTTTACAACTATCATATATATTAAAATTTTCAACACAAGAGATGTTAGGTCATAATGGCTTAAATAGATATTTACCAACATACTTACTAGGAATGATATATTTTATAGTAGCACTAGCAATAAAAAATATGGAAGAAAGTAAAACAAGAAAAGTAAACTATATAATACTACTTAGTATAATAATAGCATTTACAAGCTTACAATCAATAGCAAATGTAAGTATAACTTCAGGAATATATAATATACAATCTATAGAATACTGTAATAATGGCAGAATACCAGCAAATAAAATAGATAACAAAATAGAAGAAAATGCAAAAATAATAAGTATTTCTCAAAATGAAAAAACAAATATATTTAACCTAATGATAAAATATTATTTGTATCCAAATCATGAAGTAGTAATATATAATAATATCAAAGAAGAGGCAGTAAGTAAAATAAAAGAAAGAATTATAGATGAAAACATACAATATATATACATTGTAACACCTAATGAAAAGCTTAATAATGGTATAAAGGCAGAATTTGGACTAGAGATTAACTTAAAAGAAGAAACTTTATATAAAATACAAATAAACGAAAATAATATAGAATTAAAAGAAGAAACCTTAGACTAAATTTGGTCCAAGGTTTTCTTCTTTTAAATACAAATGTCGATGTGGCCGAAATTTGACTTAGTCCCTGAGTTTGAGTTAAACTTCTTGCCAGTGTGGACAGGCTTTACATCTTCCACTTTTCTTCGCTCGCTTCGGCAAGCATTAACTGTGACAACGCTAGGAACTCTGTTTAAATATGTTCCAGCACAACCATAAATAATAGGATTAATCATAAGAAACCTCCTTATGAAACAAAGTTTAACAAGTATCTAA
The DNA here is from genome assembly GCA_948444845.1 of uncultured Clostridiaceae bacterium. Classification (GTDB taxonomy): domain Bacteria; phylum Bacillota; class Clostridia; order TANB77; family CAG-508; genus UMGS1663. Next base: position 27,594 of record CAOJVB010000014.1, read on the forward strand.
CTAAATTATAACACAAATGTTCTAAAAATACAAATTATACTTGCAATAAAGGCAATAAATAGATATAATAGAGTAAATAAAATAATAGGAAGTGTTAAAAAGGAGAAGAATATGAAGAAAATAAGTATCATAATTCCAGCATATAACGAAGAAGAATCATTACCATTTTTATACGAAAGATTAGATAAATTAATGAATGAAATAGATACATACGAATTTGAAGTATTATTTGTAAACGATGGAAGTAAAGATAAAACAATACAAATAATAAAAGAATTAAGGCAAAAAGATAAAAGAATATGCTATGTAGACTTTTCAAGAAACTTTGGAAAAGAAATAGCAATGCTAGCAGGTTTAGACTATGCAAAAGGTGATAGCGTAATATTTATGGATGCAGACCTTCAAGATCCACCAGAACTAATACCAGAATTAATAAAATATTGGGAAGAAGGATATGACGATGTATACGCAAGAAGAAAATCAAGAGAAGGAGAAACATGGCTAAAAAAATTCACATCAAAAATGTATTATAAAGTATTACAAGGATTAACAAGAGTGCCAATACAAAAAGACACAGGAGATTTTAGATTATTAGATAGAAGATGTGTAAATGCCCTAAAAAAACTAAGAGAATCACAAAGATGTTCAAAGTCAATGTTTAGCTGGATAGGCTACAACAAAAAAGAAGTACTATACGATAGAGACCCACGAATTGCAGGAAAAACAAAATGGAACTACAGAAAACTAATAGACTTAGCAATAGATGGAATAACATCATTCACAACATCACCACTAAGAGTATCAACATATTTAGCCATACCAACATTTATACTTCTAGGAGTATACTTCATATATGTAATAGCAAAATGTATAGCTACTCAAGTAGCAATACAAGCCTTCCAAGCAATAATACTACTAATACTATTCTTCTCGGGCATACAAATAATGCTATTCCGGAATAGTAGGAGAATACCTAGGAAGAATATTCAACGAAACAAAAAACAGACCACTATACTTCGTAAACGAATACAACGGCGAAAAAGAAACAAACGAATAACAAGCAGGGCACTAGCTATGGGGACGGTTCGTAATCGGAAACAAGATAGAGAAGAACTACAAGAAACAAACAAAAATAATCTGGCTAGATTAGGAACTGTCCCCATTGCGGAAACAAAGAAAAAAATCTAAAAAATATAATAAATACAAATAGAATAACAATCAAAAATAGAAAAAAGGAACAAAGACCATGGAAGAAAACCAAAACATAATCCGTCCAGAACTAGAAAACAAACAAGAAGAAAAAATAGAAAACACCTTAAGACCACAGCTATTAAGCGAATATATTGGACAAGACAAAGTAAAAGAAAATATGAAAATATACATAGAGGCTGCCAAAAAAAGAGGAGAGCCTCTTGACCATGTTTTACTATATGGACCACCAGGGCTAGGAAAAACAACATTATCAGGAATAATAGCAAATGAAATGGAAGCAAATATAAAAATAACCTCAGGTCCTGCAATAGAAAAGCCAGGAGACTTAGCAGCAATACTAACAGCACTAACAGCAGGAGATGTATTATTTATAGATGAAATACACAGGTTAAGTAAAAGCGTAGAAGAAATATTATACCCAGCATTAGAAGACTATGTACTAGACATAGTAATAGGAACAGGACCAGCAGCAAAATCAATAAGAATAGACCTACCAAAATTTACCCTAATAGGAGCAACCACAAAAGCGGGTTCACTAACCACGCCATTAAGAGACAGATTTGGAATAGTAGATAGACTAGAATTATATTCAGAAAAAGACTTATCAACAATAGTAAAAAGGTCAGCAAAAATATTAAAAATAGAAATAGATGAAGAATCGAGCGTAGAAATAGCAAGACGTTCAAGAGGAACCCCAAGAATAGCAAATAGACTATTAAAAAGAGTAAGAGACTATGCAGCAGTTTTAGGAGATGGAAATATAACATTAAAAATAACAAAACATGCACTAAACAAACTAGAGATAGACGAAATAGGGCTAGATAACATAGACAGAAAAATACTAGAAACAATGATAATAACCTATCGGAGGAAGACCAGTAGGATTAGAGACACTTGCAACAACAGTAGGAGAAGAAGTAGACACACTGGAAGATGTATATGAACCATATCTATTACAAATAGGATATATAGCAAGAACTCCAAGAGGAAGGATACCAACACCGTTTGCGTATAGACATATAGGGGCAGAATATAATGAATAGTAAATAATTAATATGTAGGGGCGAGCAGAGCTCGTGCGTTCTTCGAAGAAATTACTTAAAAGAATAAAACCATATAAATAAAACATAATCAAGAGGGAATATATAAATATAAAATAAAAGGAGAAAAACAATGCCAATAATATATACAATATCAATTATAATATTATTTACATTAACAATAATACTAAAAAAATCAGAAGAGAAATTGGAAATAATAAAGGCAGTAGCCATAAATTCAGTATTATTACTTGCCTATAACACTTTTGTATGCTACATATTAAACCTAATAAATATACCGATAACACTAATAACGCTATCAATAATAAATTTTATAATTTCTATACCAATAACAATAAACATTACAAAAAACAAGAAAATACAAAAATATACTATAAGCAAAACAAATATAATTGTTATGATATTGCTGATAATAGTAACAACAATAATAATAAACATAAACTTTGCAAATCTTACAAAAATCCGCTATATTTCAATGGACTCAAGGGAACATTACAAAGCAGGAAGAGAATTTTCTGAAATTACAAATCTTTTTAAAAAGCCAGCTTCAAACACCACAACAGATTCAAACTTTATGCCAGGAGCATATACAAATGTAGGTATAATATTTAAAATATTAAATCCATATATAGGAACTGTAGAATTATACAAAGCATATATCATATTTGAAGCAATAGTATATATACTAATAGGCTTAGTATTTTATATGCCATTAGAAAAATATTGTAAAACAATAAATACAAAAATAATAGCAATAATATTTGGAGTAATTTATGTACTAGGATACCCATTAAATGCATGGATATCAGGATTTCACTATTTAATGTTAGGAATATTATATGTACAAACCATTTTATACATAGTAAAAGAAAGAGAAGATATAAACTTTGACAATACTTTAATAACAATGCTTCTACTAAACTTTGGACTAATTTTATCATATTCACTATTTTGTCCATTTGTATATTTAGCCCAGTTCATATACTATATATATAAATATGCAAAACACAAGAACAAAATAAAACTATTCTTACAAACATTAGTAACACTTATATTACCAGGAATAATAGGAGTAACATATTTACTACTTCCAACTATTGGAAAAGTAGGAGGATATATAGCACTAGAAGGGTGGCTTTATAAAAACATATGGTCAAACTTTATACTATTTATAACATTTACTATATACTACGTATATACAAATATAAAAAACAAAAAAATAACATTTGATAATATAATGTTAGTATTGTTATTAGCATTTATGGGACTATTATTTATAGGGATAAAAATAGGAAAATGTTCAGAATACTATTTTTACAAAAACTACTATATATTCTGGTTACTAATTATATATTCAAGCACAAAGGGAATGATAGAATTTTTAAAAGAAAAGAGAACTAAATTTGTAGTAAATATTTATGCCAGTATCTATATAATACTATTTATAGTATCTATGTATTATAACAAAACATATGTATCATGGAAAAGAAATGATAGTTTAAATGCTACAATGGAAATATTTACATTTAATAAAACAATGATAGAAGCAAAAAAAGCAGAATTTATTACTCATGAAGAGTTAGAACTTTTAAAAGAAACAGAAAATATAATAAAAGACAATTGGCAAAGAGGAAAGGATATACTTTTAGTAACAGATCCAAACGAAGAAACATGGATACAATCATTAACAGGATATAAAAACATACTTTATAATAACAAAGAATATGCAATTAAAAATTTGCAAGAAGAAAACTATAAATATATAGTAACATTTGAAAGTAAAAATACTTATAAAGACATAGAGCAATATATAAAAAAAGAAAATATGAAAATAATATACGAAAATAAGGAACGGAAAAATATATAAAAAGGAGAAATAAAATAAATGAGACTATTGTTACATGCATGTTGTGCACCATGTAGTGTATATTGTATAGAATCTTTAAGGCAAGAAGGAATAGAACCAACAATATACTGGTACAACCCCAATATACATCCATATATGGAATATAAACAAAGAAGAGATACCTTAAAAGAATACACAAAGAGCATAAATATGAATGCCATATTTAAAGAAGAATATGGTTTAGATGAATTTTGCAAAAACGTAATAAATAACTTACAAACAAGATGCCAAGACTACTGCTATAAAATACGATTAGAACAAACAGCTAAATATGCAAAAGAAAATGGGTATGATGCAATTAGCACAACACTACTAATAAGCCCATATCAAAAACATGAACAACTAAAAGAAATAGGACAGCAAATAGCAAAAAAATATAGGATACAATTCTTATATAGAGATTTCAGAATAGGCTTTAGAGAAGGACAAGCAAAAGCACGTGAACTAGGAATGTATATGCAAAAATACTGTGGTTGTATATTTTCAGAGGAAATGTCAAAATCTGCACACCAAAAAAAAGATGAAGAAGAAAGTGCTAGAGCTAACAGGGATACAGAACGAAGAATAAGACTGTCGGATTGTGTACCAAATCTCGATTTTAGACCACTAAAAAGAGAAAATAAGGAAGAAATAGACTTTATATATAATATTAAAAAGGAAAAATATAAAGAAGAAAACAAGAAAGAATTGGATAAAGAAATACAAAATAAATTATTTGAAAGATATATAAAAGAAAATGCAAAGAATATAAAAGTAATTATGTTTAAAGAAGAAAAAATAGGATTTTTTGATGGTAAGATTTTAGAAAATAATACTTTTAGAATTGATAATATATTCATATTAAAAGAATACCAAAATAAAGGAATAGAAACAGCGATTTCTAATGAAATTCTATTTGAAAACGAAAAAGTAAATAAATTATAAGATTATTAAGGACTGAATTATTTTCATAATTTGGTCTTTTTTTATGTGATTTTGAATATAAGGAGGGAAAAGAAATGCAAGAAAAAGATTCGATACAAATATTAGAAGAAATGAGAACAGGAATGCTTTGTAGCATAGAGCTACCATTAACTAATTCAATGAAAAGTGATGTTATATCAATTTATCTAGGAAAAGATAAAGACGGAAGATATAACTTTTTTGATGGTGGAGGAGCTATTGGAACATTTAAAATGCCAAAGGAATTTATTATAAAACGAGATATAAAAATATCAAAGATAAATAGTGAAGAACAGACAAAAGGGCTATATACAGAATTAAAAAAGCAGGAAATTAAGGACAAACATAAATTGAGAGATAGTAGATAAAGGGGCTGTAAAAAAAGTCCACTAGAAAAATGAGCGAAATATTTTCGCTCATTTTTCGTTTAAAAAAGGTGCCATAATTGTTGATAATTAAGGCACCTATGGTTGGCTAATGAAAACCCCCTGTTTTACAGGGGGGTCTAAAGGCTTCTAGCTATAAGTAGAAAAATCCCTCCTTTTTGATATAATAAATGTGGTTCGCCAACCGCAAATAAAAATCAAAAAGGCGGGATTTGTCATGAAAGACAAAAATAGTTTAGCACATAGTGCTTGGAATTGCAAATATCATTTAGTATTTGCACCAAAATATAGAAGAATGGAAATATACGGAAAAATAAAAAAAGATATAGGTGTAATAATAAGGAGGCTATGTGAACAAAAGGGTATTGAAATAATAGAAGCAGAGTTATGTCCAGATCATATACATATGCTAGTTAGTATACCACCCAAATATAGTGTAGCAAGTATAATGGGATATCTAAAAGGAAAGATTAGTTTGATGATATTCGATAGACATGCAAACTTGAAGTATAGATATGGAAATAGGCACTTTTGATGTAGGGGATATTATGTAGACACAGTAGGCAAGAATAAAAAAGCAATTGAAGAATATATAAAAAAGCAATTACAAGAAGATATAGCAACAGATCAAATAAGTATAAAAGAATATGTAGATCCATTTGAAAGAGAAGAAAAGGAAAAAGAAAGAAAAATGAAAAAAGGATTGGGACCACTTAAGTGGTAGCCTGAGAAAGAAATGCGGTTGGCAAACCGTTCAGTAGGGCTTGAGCCCGGAAGTGCTAGAACAAAAGCCTTCTATGCGAAGAGCAAACCACCCGTTTAACGGGTGGTTATGATTTTGATCTTTGAGTGACAAAATTGTAAGTTTGTTTTTTGTGATAATATGATATAATATAAGCAAAAAAGGTTGTGAAAAAATATGAAAAAGATTTTAATTATAGAAGATGACTATACTGTTAGTCAAAAGTTAAAACAGTTATTAGATAATGCAGGATATAATAGTATTATTTTAAAGAACTTTGAAAATTCTTATGAAGAAATCAAAAGAAATAATCCAGATTTGATTTTACTAGACATAAATATTCCAAATGAAAATGGACAATTATTATTGCAAACTATAAGAAAAGAGTCACAAGTTCCTGTAATTATGGTTACAAGCAGAATGGGGGAAACAGATGAGATAGTTTCAATATCTTATGGGGCAGACGATTATGTTACTAAACCTTACAATCCTACAATATTACTTTTACGAATAAATAATATATTTAAAAGATTAGAAAATAAAGATATAGTTTGTACATATAAAGATTTAATAATAGATATTAAGAGAGGAACAGTAAAAAAAGAAGATATTGAAATTACTTTGACAAAAAATGAGATGATAATTTTTAATTGTTTGTTAAATAATCAAGGGAAAATAGTATCAAGAGATGATATAATTACAGATTTGTGGAGTAACAGTGAGTTTGTTAATGATAATACTTTATCAGTAAATATTGGAAGATTAAGAAATAAATTAAGTGAACTTGGATATGAAAACACTATTGAAACTAGAAAAGGAATAGGATATATATTGTTATGAGATTAAAAGAGTATTTAATAAATAAAATAGGAACAATTACAATTTTTATACTAGGATATTGCTTTATTCTTTTTGCATTGATAGCATTTAAAAATAATTTTTCACTTACTTTTTTAATTAGTTTGTTATATATGCTTGTAGGAATATCAATATTTATCATTAATTATAAAAAAAAGAAAAGATTTTATACTGAATTTTTAATGAATTTAGATAAGCTAGATAACAAATATTTAATATCAGAAATTATAGAGATTCCAGATTTTTATGAAGGTAGAATACTAACACAAGTCTTATATGAGATTGGTAAATCAATGAATAGTCATATAAAAGAGTATGAAACTATAACAAATGATTTTAGACATTATATTGAATTATGGATTCACGAAGTTAAAGTACCACTTTCAGCATTGAGATTGATTGCACATATAGAACATAATAAAGAAATAGTTGAGCCAGTAAAGTTAATAGAAGATTATGTAGAACAAGTATTATATTATACAAGAAGTGAAAATACAGAAGAAGACTATTTTATTACTAAATGTAATTTAAGTAAAATAATTAGTAATGTTGCTATAAGAAATAAAGATATTATTTTTAGAAAGAACATTGATTTAATAGTAGAAAATACAGATTATACAGTTTTAACAGATTCTAAATGGTTAGAATTTATTTTAAATCAAATCATCAGTAACTCTATAAAATATAAAAAAAATGAAAAGTCATATATTAAAATTACTGTTAAAGATAAAATGAATTTGACAACTTTAATAATAGAAGATAATGGTATAGGAATACCATTGTCAGATTTATCAAGAGTATTTAATAAATCTTTTACTGGAAAAAATGGAAGAATTAAAAGTAGTTCAACAGGAATGGGATTGTTTATTGTCAAAAAAATGTGTGATAAGCTTGGACATAAAATTAGTATTGAATCTGAAGAAAATGAACAAACAAGAGTATATATAACGTTTGATAAAAATGATTTTTATAATGTGGTTAATTAAGATGACAATATTGTCATCTTAAATCATTTTAAACGAGCGACATATTATCAAAATAGTTTTAAAATAGATAGCAGAAAGGAGAAATATTGTATGGAAAATATTTTAAAAATAGAAAGAATTGAAAAATATTATGGAAATAAGACTAGTTTGACAAAAGCAATAGATAATATTTCTTTTGAAGTAAAAAAGGTGAATTTGTTTGCTATAATGGGAACAAGTGGAAGTGGTAAAACTACTTTATTAAATTGTATATCAACAATAGATAAAGTTACATCTGGATATATTTTTGTAGACGGGGAAAATATTACAAAATTAAGAGGAAATGAATTAAATAAGTTTAGGAGAGAAAAACTAGGTTTTATTTTTCAAGATTTTAATTTACTTGATACATTAACTGCTTATGAAAATATTGCTTTAGCCCTAACAATTCAAAATATTGTACCAAAAGAAATTGATAAAAAAATAATAAAAATTGCAAAGGAACTAAAAATAGAAGAAATTTTGCAAAAGTATCCTTATCAAATTAGTGGTGGTCAAAAACAAAGAGTAGCGTCTGCAAGAGCGATTATCACAGATCCTAAATTAGTGTTAGCAGATGAGCCAACTGGTGCATTAGATTCAAATTCATCAAAAAAACTACTAGAACAATTTGAATATTTAAATAATAAGCTAAATGCAACGATACTAATGGTTACACACGATGCGTTTACTGCAAGTTATGCAAAATGAGTAATTTTTAATGAATTTTATAGAGGAGATGATACTCAAAGAAATTTCTTTAATAAAATAATTGATGTAGTATCACTTCTTGGGGGGGGTTAAGTGATGTTATTTAAACTAGCTTTTCAGAATATAAAAAAAGAAATAAAAAATTATGCTATTTATTTTTTTACATTAGTAATAGGTGTTACAATATTTTATATGTTTAGTTCGTTAGATAGTCAACAAGCAATGATAAAGGTATCACAAGCGCAACAAGACCTTATAAGAACATTGATGTTAATGCTTGAAGTAATATCTGCTATAGTTGCAATTATATTAGGATTTCTAATTGTTTATGCTAATAAATTTTTAATTAGCCGAAGAAAAAAAGAATTTGGTATTTATATGACACTGGGTATGGGAAAATGGAATGTATCAAAGATTATATTATTAGAAACTATATTCGTAGGTATAATTTCACTCATTGCAGGACTTGGGTTAGGAATTATATTATCACAATTTATGTCAGTTTTAGTTGCTAAACTTTTTGTAGCAGATATGAAAGAATATCAATTTATATTTTCAATGTCTGCTTGTATAAAAACTTGCTTATATTTTGCAGTAATGTATTTGGTGGTTATATTATTTAATGCTATTACAGTTTCAAGATATAAACTTATAGATTTATTAACTGCTGAGAGAAAAAATGAAAAAATAAAAATAAGAAATTCTTTTATTTCTATAATTGTATTTATAATTGGTGCTATAATTCTAGGATATGCTTATTGGTTTGTAACAGGAAGAGAGATTAACGCATTAAATGTAGGAAAAGAATTATTAAAGCCAATTTTAATGGGAGGTATAGGAACAGTTTTAGTAGTATGGTCATTATCTAGCTTTATGACTAAAATTATTAAAACTAATAAAAATATATATTTAAAAGGTACAAACCTTTTTGTATTACGACAATTAAATAATAAGATAAATACAAATGTTATTAGTGTAAGTATAATTTGTATAATGTTATTTATAACTATTACTATGTTATCATCATCTATTGCAATGAGAAATACTACCCAAAGAGAACTTAATGAAGTAACACCAGTAGATATTATGCTATATAAAGATGTTGTTGGATTAAATGAGCAAGAGAAAAATTTAGAGATTAAAGATAATTTATTAAAAAGTAATTTCAATATGAATTTACTCAAAGATATTATAGAAATACCTATATATTCAACTTATGATGTTGCTTTAGCAGACTTTTTAGGAAATGATTTAGAAAGAATAAAAACAGAATTTCCTAAATTGTTATTCAATAAAAATGAAGAAATAATAAAATTATCAGACTACAATAAAATTGCTAAATTATATGGTATTCAACAATATGAATTAAATGATGACGAATATATTATGACCTGTGATTTCGTTAATATGATTGGAGTCAGAAATAAGGCATTAAGTGATGGAATTGCTCCTATTAAAATTAACGGAAAAGAATATAAGACTAAATATGATGAATGTCAATATGGTTTTGTAGCAATGTCAACAGGATATTCTAATGATGGACTTATTATTGTTCCAGATGATACTGTTCTTACAGCTGATTTAAAAATAAGATCATTGTTTGTTGCAAACTATAATTATAATTCTGAAGAACAAAAAAATGAGATAGAAAAAATTTTTACAAATAAAGAATCCGAATTTATGAAAAATTTAAGCAATAAAAACACAGGTATAGTTTTAGCAACTAAATTAGAGTTAATTGAAGCAAGTATAGGTGTATCGACAGTTGTAGTTTTTATAGCAATTTATTTAGGTAGCATATTCTTAATTGCAAGTGTAGCAATATTAGCATTAAAACAATTAACTGAAAGTTCTGACAATAGAGAAAGATATAGCATTTTAAGAAAGATAGGTTGCGATGAAAAGATGATAAATGAAACGCTTTTTAAGCAAGTAGCAATATTCTTCTTACTACCATTAGTGTTTGCAATCATTCATTCGATTTTTGGAATAAAATTTGCAATCGCAATAATGTCTGGTATGGTTAGTAGTGAGGCTTTATTACCATCAATATTAGCTACAGCTATACTAATTGGAATGATATATGTCGCATATTTTATAGCAACATATAAAGGAAGTAAAAATGTTATAAAAGAAAAAAATATCAATAGAACATTGTAAAATTTTAAGTATTGATATTTTAAATAAAGTTTTGGAGGGGAGGATATGCCAAAGATACTTATAATAGAAGATGATAAGTTGATAGATAGATTTTTAAATGAAATATCTACTGAAATATCAGTTGCAGACATTACTACAATACACAAAACAGAAAATAGTAATATAATAAATTATAAGAATATTACTTTAAATAAGTAAGAGTATGAAGTGATACAAAATGGAACAAAAGTATTTTTGACAACAAAAGAATTTGAAATATTAAAATTATTTATGGAAAGTCCTCATAAAGTATTTTCAAGAAATAATCTGTTAAATTCTGTCTGGAGCTATCATTATTTCGGAGATGAGAAAATAATAAATACACACATTAAAAATATCAGAAAAAAATTAGGAAATGATATTATAGAAACTGTGCGAGGTGCAGGCTATAAACTGAAATAACTTCCTTTATTCAAATAAAAGAGTATTGATAGATTTAATTTTATCAATACTCTATTTTAAAAATTCATTTTATATCAAAACTACACCAAAACAATATCTTAACTCTACTTAATCTCCATTTTTTTACAATATTATATGAATGCTTAATAGAAAAATGTTAGAAAATTACGAAAAATCTTTATAAGCCTCAATGTAAAGTTCATCTAATGTAATACCAAATATTTTTGCAAAGGCAAAAGCCTCGTAATTTTAACAATACGCTTATTATTTTCAATAAGATGAATGTCGGAGAGATATAAGTTCAATCCTAACAAATCTAATTGTTGACAAAGCTGTTCTTGGGTATAACCTTTTTGCATTCTGTATTTTCTTACAGTTTGCCCAATAACATTTGATTTATCATTAAATTTTTTAGATTGCATACTTGTTACCTCCTTACTGACAATAATACACACATAGCATTTTATTATAAAAAAATGCTGTCTTGCATAACAGCGAAGTAACATAGTTATTATTTTTTAATGACTAAATTTTAAGGAAAGGAGGAACTACAAATGCCAAAGACAAAAGTAATTGCCATTGCTAACCAAAAAAGGTGGAGTAGGTAAAACAACAATAGTACTTAATTTACGGAGTAGGTTTAGCAAAAAATGGAAAAAGGGTATTACTTGTTGATGCAGATCCACAACGGAGATTTAACAACTTGTTTAGATTATAGAAATCCAGATGAGCTTGATAAAACGATAGGAACTGTGCTTGATAAAGTAATAAAAGATATTCCATTAGAAGAAAACGAAGCAATATTACATCATAGCGAGGGAGTAGATTTAGTTATATATGTCCAGACAGTTTGAGTTCAAAAAAGACTATTAAAAATAGGAAATTCACTAATACCATTTGTAAATAAATTTCTAAAGGATACTGAACTTTATAAATTGATGACGACAAAATTAAATGAAGTATTTTAGAAAAGATATAGACTTTTAGTAAAAAATAATGTAGAATGTTAAGCATAGAAAGTAAGATGAGCAAATGTGTAGTTGCCCTCGACTTTGATTTCTTATCAAGGGTTAGGGGGTGAGGCTATGTTAGAGATTTTGACATTCCTAGTAATAGGTTTAATGATTTCAATAACAATAAATTTAGCCTTGCTATGTATCATATACATACAATGGGTTAATAAGCAGATAAAATAAAAAGCTACACATTGCTTAAAAAACGATTACAGAGCAATGTGTAGTTTTCTCAATTATTTATTGGGCAACCACATTATTTGTGATTACTTACTTTCTATACTTATTATACACCAGAACAAATAAAAAAGTCAATAAATATGAAAAAATAAAGTGAAATTGATATGTAACTTATGTTATGTAGTATTTTTTTATGCAAAGGAAGTGAATAAAATTGAAAAAGTGGCTTATGAGAATATTAACGATTCTTTTTATAATTAGTTTGATAGTATCAGTTATGTATATAGTAAAAAAATGAAAAAGAAGATAAAGAGCAAAACGAAGTTTTTGAGGAATTAGAAGAAATTGTTACAATATACGAAGATAAAATTGTGCAATTAGCATTAAAGAAAATACTGGAGGCAATATATGAACCAAAATTCTTGAATAATATGTATGGATTTAGACCAAGTAGAGGATGTCATAAGGCAATTAAATATGTACACCAAAGTATTTCAAATAGAAGAATAAATTACATAGTAGATGCAGATATAAAAGGGTTCTTCGACCATATAGACCACAACTGGTTAATAAAATTCCTTGAATATAATATAAAAGACCCAAACATAATTGGTTTAGTAAAGAAATATTTGAAAGCTAGAATAATGGATAAAGGCGAATATGTAGCAACAGAAGAAGGCTCAGCCCAAGGAAATATAATCAGTCCAGTATTAGCAAATATATATATGCACTTTGTATTGATATTATGGTATAAAGAAATCATAGAGAAAAGAG